>CAKTXB010000216.1 GCA_934630555.1 uncultured Oscillospiraceae bacterium | reverse complement strand
CGCAGCATGGCGCAAGCCTTCTCAAACGCGGACCCAGCGCAGCGGTTCGCGTTTGAGAGCGTGTCAAAAATACTTTTTTTGACACGCTCAGCCGCGCACTGCGTTTGCAGTGCGCGGCTTTTTGTCTTATTGCTGCTCCAGATATTGCGCGATGGTTTGCAGGAACACGTCGCTGTAGCGCTCTGCTTTTTTGGCGCCTACGCCGGACACCTGCAAAAACTCGTCTAACGTCTGCGGGGCGCGGCGGGCCATGTCCTCCAGGGTGGCGTTGGAAAAGATCATATACAGCGGCACGTGCTGTTCACGGCCAAGGCGCGCCCGCGTCTGCTTCAGAGCTGCCAGCAGTTTTTCCGATGCGGCAGCTTCCGCAGCGCGCGGCGCGATCGCTTCCGGCGCGTGCTCTGCCGCGCGTACCCTCATTTCCACGGTTCCGCCTCCGAAAAGCACGGCGTTGGCCCGCGCACCGGGGCACAGGGTGTCATGCTCCGGGTCAGTCCACAGCACCTGCTGTCGCTCCAGCGCATCTATGTACGCGCGGATGTCCGCCCGTTTGATCTTCCGCATAAGACCGTATGTTGAGAGTGTATTCAGCTCCATGGCCAGCACGCGCTGGCTCTTGCTGCCGTGCAGGACATTGGAAATGAGTGTTTTGCCCACAAAATAGCCCAGTTTTTCCCTGACGCGCAGAATACACGACAAGATCATCTGCGCCGGCACGGTGATGTCCTGCCGGGTGAATTTTGCGCAGCACGTGCCGCAGTTCTGGCAGCGTTCTGCGTGCGGCTGGCCGAAATAGTCCAGTATGTAGCCGCGCAGGCACGCGTCCGTTTTGCAGTATTGCGTCATCTGCCGCAGGCGCGTCAGGTCCTGCTCACGCACCCGGGCCTGCGTGTCCTCGTCCAGCGCGTCGCTGCCGCTGTGTTCAATGAGAAAGCGCGCGGTCTGTACATCACCGGGCGCAAAGAGCAGAATGCACTCCGCCGCCGCGCCGTCGCGGCCCGCGCGGCCCGCTTCCTGATAGTAGGCTTCGACGCTTTTGGGCATATTGAAGTGGATGACGTAGCTCACGTTCGACTTGTCAATGCCCATGCCGAACGCGTTCGTAGCCACCATGACCAGCTTGCGGTCAAACTGGAAATCCTCCTGATCCTGTCGGCGCTCGCGTTCACTCAGGCCCGCGTGATAGCGTGTGGCGGCAATGTCGGCGGCGCAAAGCGCCGCACAGACGCGCTCAGTCTGCACGCGCGTGGCGCAGTAGATGATGCCGCTCTTTTCCCGCCGGGCCTGTACAAGCGACAGCAGCGCCTCCAGCTTGCGCTTCGGCTTCTGCACGTCAAAATACAGGTTGGGGCGGTCAAAGCCCGTGACGATCTGTACCGGGTCGCGCAGACCGAGCGCGCGGAGAATATCGGCCTGCACCGCCGCTGTTGCCGTGGCTGTAAACGCGCCGATGGCCGGGCGGCGCGGCAGTGCCGCCAGAAAGTCTGCGATCTTCAGATAGCTTGGCCGGAAGTCCTGCCCCCACTGAGAGATGCAGTGCGCTTCATCCACGACCACAAGCGGAATATCCAGCTGCTGTGCCAGCACGCCAAAGCCTGCCGTTTCCAGCCGCTCCGGCGCGACGTACAGCAGCTTATACGCCCCTGCCCGCGCCCGCCCGAACACGAGCTGCTGCTGCGCCGGTGTCAGGGCGCTGTTCACATATCCCGCCGGCACGCCCGCCTGCCGCAGGGCGGCCACCTGGTCGGCCATAAGGGAAATGAGCGGTGAAATAACGATGGTCACGCCCGGCAGCTCCAGCGCCGGCAGCTGATAGCACAGCGATTTTCCGCCGCCCGTCGGCATGACGCCCAGCGCGTCGCGCCCCGCCAGCAGCGCATCCACCAACGCCTGCTGCCCGGGCCGGAACGATGTGTGGCCAAAGTATTCTTTTAGCGCTGCCAGCTGGTCCATAGGCGCGCCTCCTGTCGGTTTTTTTGTTTCATCATACACCATTTCCCGCAAAAATCCTAGGGTGTATCTGAAAACTGACGATGTGACCGGCAGCGAGGTCTTTCGCGCTGCGCAAGACGTTTTTTCGCAGGAATACTGCCGTATTTCAAGGAAAAATGACGCGGTGCAGCGTGAAAAGGCCCGCTGTCCGGGTGCGTTGGGAGTTGGAAGAATACACCCTGGCGACACGCGCAGATCTTTGAACATATTTTTGTTTGAAAACAAAATACCGCGCCGCCGGGTGTCCGGCAGCGCGGCGTTTACAATTTGTTTTTTATTCGGACAAAGCCTTTCCCAAGGCGCGGCACGCGTCCAGCGCGGTGTCATCCGGCGCTTCGCAGCAGATGACGCTTTCACACGCGAGCTGTGCGCCCGCTGCGCGGCAATCGTCTTCCCACGTGCGCATCCACTCGCCGTCGCCCCAGCCATAGGAGCCGAACAGCGCGATGGGTCTGCCGCCAAGCTGCGGCTTGCACGCATCGAATGCCGGTGCAAAGACTTCTTCTTCAAGGACTTCCGCGCCCATGGCCGGGCAGCCGAAAGCGATGGCATCATAGCCGGACACGTCAGACGGCGCGGCGCCCGCTTCAAACAATGCTGCATCTGCGCCGGCCTGCTTCATGCCCTCCAGAACGGCGTTGGCCATGGCCTCGGTGTTGCCCGTGCCGCTCCAGTAGATCACTGCTGTTTTTTTCATAAATAAGTTCCTCCTGTCAATTTCTCAGTCTGCCACAGCCAGACGTTCCAGTGAAACGCCCGCGTGATACAGTCTGCAATAGATTTTGGTACACTGCCGGTATTTTTGGAACATCGCCTGCGCGCGCTCCGGGTCGCCGTAGACCTTCCACGGTCCGGCACACTGAAAGCCGCCGGCCTGATTGCGGATAAAGCCCTGTACATCCTCCGGCGGGTAACTGAGAAACAGGCCCACCTCGTGCGGAAACTCGCCGCCCGCGCGCAGCCGCCGGATGAGCTGCGCCATACAC
>CAKTXB010000215.1 GCA_934630555.1 uncultured Oscillospiraceae bacterium | reverse complement strand
GTGTACTGCGTGACGATGGTATCGTCGTTCGTGGCCAGCGGCACGTAGTCGTAGACCGGCAGACGCGTGATGACGACGCCGGCGGCGTGCGTGGAGGTGTTGCGGGGCATTCCCTCAAGCGCGCGGGCGGTATCGATGAGCGTTTTGACGCGCTCGTCACCATCGTACATCTCCTTGAGCTGCGGCGAGGCCTTGAGGGCTTCGTCGAGCGTGATGTGCAGCGTGGTCGGCACGAGCTTGGCCACGACGTCAGTCTCGGCGTAGGTAAAGTTGAGGGCGCGGCCGACGTCGCGAATGGCGCCGCGGGCGGCCATGGTGCCGAAGGTGACGATCTGGGCAACATGGTCCTCGCCGTATTTCTGGCGGACGTAGTCTACGACCTCGCCGCGGCGGGTATCGCCGAAGTCCATGTCAATATCGGGCATGGACACACGCTCGGGGTTGAGGAAGCGTTCAAAGTAAAGGCTGTACTGCATGGGGTCGATGTCGGTGATGTACAGCGTGTAGGCGACCATGGAGCCAGCGGCGCTGCCGCGGCCCGGGCCGACGGGGATGCCGGCGTTTTTCGCAAAGCGCACAAAATCAGACACGATGAGGAAATAGTCGGTAAAGCCCATTTTCTCGATCATGTCGATCTCATATTCCAGCTGTTTGCGGTATTCCGGCTTTGCGTCCGGGTAGCGCGCGGCAAAGCCCTGCTTACAGAGCTCGCGGAGATATTGCAGGCTCGTGTAGCCTGTGGGGAGCTTGAACTCCGGCAGGTGGTACTTGCCGAAGGTAAATTCCACGTTGCAGCGCTCGGCGATGCGGACGGTGTTTTCGTAGGCCTCGGGAACATTGGGGAACAGCTGGCGCATGGCGTCCTCGGACTTGAGATAGAACTCGCTGCTTTCAAAGCGCATCCGGTCGGGGTCGTCCACGGTCTTGCCCATCTGGATGCACATGAGGACGTCCTGAATTTTGGCGTCGTCCTGCTTGAGGTAGTGCGCGTCGTTCGTGACGACGAGCGGAAGATCGGTTTCCCGCGCGAGGCGGAGGATGCCGGGGGTCACGGCCTGCTGCTCGGCAAGGCCGTGGTTTTGAAGTTCCAGATAGAAGTGCTCCGGGCCAAAAATATCGGAATATTCCAGTGCAGCAGCTTTGGCTGCTTCATAGTCGTCGTGCAGCAGGCTCTGCGGGATGCGGCCCGCAAGGCAGGCCGACAGGGCGATGAGCCCCTCATGATGGGCGCGGAGCAGCTCCATATCGACGCGGGGGCGGTTATAGAAGCCCTCGACATAGCCCTGCGACACCATGTAGCAGAGGTTGCGGTAGCCGGTCTCATTCTCACACAGGAGGACGAGGTGGTATGCCTCGCGGTCAAGCGCGTGGACCTTGTCATGGCGCGTGCGCGGGGCGACGTAGACCTCGCAGCCGATGATGGGCTTGACGCCGGCGGCTTTGGCGGCTTTGTAGAAGTCGATGACGCCGTACATATTGCCGTGGTCCGTGATGGCGACGGCGGTCTGGCCGAGGTCCGTGACGTGCTGCATGATGTCGCGGATGCGGCATGCACCGTCGAGCAGACTGTATTCGGTATGCACATGGAGATGGACAAAAGCCATAGCGGACTCCCCTGCTTTATTCGGCGGCAAGCTCGATGAGCTTGCGCATTCGGTGGTTCATGGCGGATTTGGACACGGGCGGGTCAAACTGGGCGGCGAGCTCACTGAGCGTGGCTTCTGGATTTTTGAGGCGCAGCTCAGCCGTCTGGCGGAGCTTTTCGGGAAGGTCGGGAAATTTTCCGGCTTTTTTGAGCCTGCGGATAGCCGCGACCTGTTCGATCGACGCGTCCACGACCTTGGTGAGGTTGGCGGTTTCACAGTTGCAGCGGCGGTTGACATCGTTGCGCATATCCTTTTCGACCTTGGCCTGCATGATGCCCATGGCGCAAACGGGCGCCCCGATGGCAGTGAGGAAATCCTCGATGTAGTCGCTTTGCTTGAAATAAAGAATGCTGTTGCCGCCGCGCGCGAGGGCTTTTGGCAAAAAGCCGACGTCCAGCAGCAGCGCATAGGTCTCGAGCATGACCTTGTGGTGCGAGGTGATGAGTTCAAGATGGTAGCGCTTGGCTGGGTCGGTAACGGAGCCGCCGGCTAAAAATGCGCCGCGCAGGAACGCGAGGCGGTCAGCGTCCTCCTCCAGCACGCCGTAGTTGAGATGGAGCGTGACGCTGGTATCGGCGGTATCGCCGAAAGCGGCAAAGATGTGCGCGATCTTCTGCGGCGACTCGATGACAAAGATCTGTTTGCCGGAAGCGCCGTCGGGCAGCTGGTCAAATTCAAGGCCGAAGGCTTTTTTGAACAGGCGCGGCAGACGCGCGGCAAAGTCCTCAGACTCGGTGACGATGCGGATGAGCCTGGAGGTAAACGTGTTGCAGAACAGAAGCACGCCGTAGCTCTCGGCCACGGCATCGGCGCGGTGTGAGGGCTGGATGCGGCAAAGCTCCTGCTTGCAGTTGGCGGAAAAGGACATGGCGCTCCCCTTTCTCCGTACCTTGGCAGCTTAGAGGCGGCCAAGGTCGCGGTGACTGACGGTGGTGGTGTAGCCGCGCTGGGCGGTGAAGTCGGCAATGGCCTGCGCAACGGCAACGGAGCGGTGATGGCCGCCTGTGCAGCCGACGGCGATGACGAGGTCGGTTCGGCCCTCATCGACGTACTGCGGCAGCGTGAGCGCCAGCAGCTCCTGTACCTTTTCCATATAGTCGCGCGTCTGCTGATATTGGAATACGAAGCTGCGAACAGGCTCGTCCAGCCCGGTCCGGTGGCGCAGCTCGGGGATGTAGTAGGGATTGGGCAGGAAGCGGACATCGAACACAAGGTCGGATTCGAGCGGCAGGCCATGCTTGAAGCCAAAGGAGATGACGCGCACGTTCATGGCGCGCTCGTGCATACCGCCGTCCACAAGGTCGATGAGCAGGCCGCGGAGCTTGCCGGTGGAGAGCACCGACGTGTCG
>CAKTXB010000214.1 GCA_934630555.1 uncultured Oscillospiraceae bacterium | reverse complement strand
GGACACGGGCGCGGCAAGGCTCCCCGGTGCGTCGGGCGTTTCATCCGGCGCGTCCAGCAGCTCAAACAGACGCGCGGCGCAGGCCAGCGCGTTTTGCAGCTCGGCCACCACGCCGGAGATCTCGTTGAACGGACGCGTATACTGGTTGGCATAGCTGAGAAATACCGTCAGCGTGCCCACCGTGACCGTGCCGCTTACGGCGCTGAGCGCGCCCGCAAGCGCCACGCCGGCATAGACCATGGCGTTCACAAAACGCGTAACGGGATTCGTGAGGGAGGAATAGAACGTAGCCTGCAGCGACGCGGCGCGCAGCTGTTCGTTTTCTTCGTCAAAGCACGCGGCGCTGCGCGCCTCCATGCCAAACGCACGCACGAGCTTCTGCTCGCCCACCATTTCCTCCAGATATGCCGTCTGCTGGCCGCGCAGGCGCGACTGCGCCATAAAGAGCTTCTTCGTGCGGCCGGTGATGAACTTGGCCGCGAACAGCGACAGCGGCGTGAGCAGCACGACCACCAGCGCAATGCGCCAGTTCAGGCGCAGCATGATAACAAGCGTACCAAAAATGGTCAGCACGCCGGTAAAAAACTGCGAAAAACCGAGCACCAGGCCGTCAGACAGCTGGTCGGCGTCGGCAATGATGCGGCTGAGCGTATCGCCGGAGGGGTGCGCGTCAAGATAGGAGAGCGGCAGGCGCTGGAGCTTGGCAAACGCCTGCTCCCGCACGATTTTGACTGCGCCGAAGGCCATGCGGTTAAACAGGTCGCTGATGCACCACTGCACCATGGCGGCCAGCAGCGCCGCAAGGCCCGCGCCCACAAGCGCGCGCACCGCGGCGGGCACATCCACCTGGCCGGGCGCGGCGATGCAGTCGATCGCCTGTCCGACCGCGATGGGCACATAGAGCGTACCGGCCACATATACCGCTGACAGCACGAGCGCCAGCACCAGCTGGGCGCGGCTGCTTTTCAGCAGCTGCATGACCCGCCGCAGCGTGCCCCTAGAGGCTTTGCGTTTCATTGTGCCGCCTCCTTTTTAAACTGGGATTCGTGGATCTCGCGATAGACCGGACACGTTTCCAGCAGCGCGTCATGCCGCCCCGCGCCGACCAACCGGCCGTTATCCAGCACCAGAATGCAGTCGGCGTGGCGGATGGAGGCCGTGCGCTGGGAGATGATGACAGTCGTCTGCCCGTCTGGGCGCTGGCGCAGCGCTCTGCGGAGCGCCGCGTCCGTTGCAAAGTCCAGCGCGGATGCGCTGTCGTCCAGAATGAGGATGCGCGGATGGCGCACAAGGGCGCGGGCAATGCAAAGCCGCTGCTTTTGCCCGCCGGAGAGATTCCGCCCGCCCTGCTCGACCACGAGGTCCAGCCCCTCCGGCCGCTGCTCGACAAACGGCAGCGCCTGCGCCGTCTCCAGCGCCGCGGCGAGCGTTTCATCGGAGGCGTTTTCATCGCCCCAGCGGAGATTTTCGCGCAGCGTGCCGGAAAACAGCGCCGCCTTCTGCGGCACAACGCCGATGGCCGCGCGCAGAGCGTCCTGCGTGTAGGCCCGCACGTCCTGCCCGCCAAGCAGGACCCTGCCGGACGTGGCGTCATAGAACCGCGCAATGAGGTTTGCCAGCGTCGTCTTGCCGCTGCCCGTGCCGCCGATAATGCCGAGCGTCTGGCCGGGCGCGACGCGGAAGCTCACATCCGCCAGCGCGTCGCCCGCCGCGCCGGGATAGCGCAGGCTGACGTGGTCAAATTCAATGGCGCCGAACTGCGCCGGGTCGGCCGCGGCCCCGCCGTACTGCATGGACGGCTCCATAGCCAGCACCGACTCGATGCGCCGCGCGCACGCAAGCGAGCGTGTGATGGTCAGAATAAGGTTTGCCAGCTTTATCAGCTCAATGAGGATCTGCGACAGGTAGTTATACAGCGCAATGACCTGCCCCTGTGTGAGCGCGCCCAGCTGCACGCGCACCGCGCCGCCGCGCGCCAGCAGGACAATGGCAATGTTCACGATCACGTACGTCAGCGGGTTTAACAGCGCCGAAATGCGCCCCACGAACGTCTGCGCGCCATAGAGCCGCTGCGTTTTCTCAGAGAATTTGGAAACCTCCTGCGGCTCTTTTAAAAACGCGCGCAGCACGCGCACGCCGGCAAGGTCCTCCCGCACGCTGCCCGTCACGCCGTCCAGCCGCTCCTGCACGCGGCGGTAGAGCGGGATGCACGTGAGCATGATGCCGAACACCACGGCAAACAGCGCCGCGATCGCGCCGACAAAGATGATCGCCAGCCGCGCGTCCACCGTAAAAGCCATGACCATGGCCCCGAACACAACGAATGGCGAGCGCAGCAGCAGCCGCAGCGTGAGGTTCAGACCCGTCTGCACCTGATTCATGTCGCTCGTCATGCGCGTGAGCAGCGTGGACGTGCCAAGGCGGTCAAGGTCCTGATAGCTGAGCGTGCCGATATGCGCGAACAACGCGCTGCGCAGCCGCGCGGCAAAGCTGCAGGAGGCCTTGGCCGCAAAATACTGCGCCGTGACCGACGCCGCCAGCCCCAAAAGCCCCAGCAGCACCAGCAGCCCGCACTGGCGCAGGATGCAGCCCGTATCGCCGCCGCGGATACCGGTGTCGGTGATGCGCGCGACCACAAGCGGTACGATGAGCTCAAAGCTCGCCTCCAGCAGCTTGAACGCCGGGGCAAGGATGCTTTCCAGCCTGTCGTCTTTTAAGTAGCAGAGCAGTGCTTTGGCCGAGCCGCCGTTTTTTTCTCGTTTCATACGCGTTGCCTTCCAAGAATAAAATCGTGTTTATTATACGCATTCCGGCCGGGTTTGTACAGGGTGCAGCACGCAAAAAGCAGCGGCAAAGATCCTTTGCCGCCGCTCAGTCTGTCAAAAAGCCTCGCAGAGTTCGCGCCCGCAGGCGCGAAAAAAGTTCTAACCATTTTCGGCGGCGGCGTGTACGTCGCCGAAAATACTTTACGCCATGCAAGTTGCGTGAGCCTCCAAGAGCACAAGC
>CAKTXB010000213.1 GCA_934630555.1 uncultured Oscillospiraceae bacterium | reverse complement strand
CCGGCGGCGCTTTCTTTCCCCGCGGGAAAGAAAGGGGGGCCGAGCCGCCCCCATTGCAGGCACTGCAATCTAAACCGTACAACCCAAAGGGTTGCAAAAAACAACAGGGTACCGGGGCGAAGCCCCGTATAACCCCTGCACGACCTGTAAGGTCGCAAAAACCAACAGCCCACGGGGCGAAGCCCCGTACAAAAAGAGGACCACCATGCCATTTGAAGCAGGAACATTCGACGTCGCCGTCATCGGCGCGGGCCATGCCGGCATTGAGGCCGGCCTTGCGTGCGCGCGGCTGGGTCTGCAAACCGCCGTATTCACCGTCAATCTGGACGCCGTGGGCAATATGCCCTGCAACCCCGCCATCGGCGGCACGGGCAAGGGCCACCTCGTCCGGGAGCTGGACGCCCTCGGCGGCGAAATGGCCCGCGCGGCCGACGCTTGCTGCATCCAGTACCGGATGCTGAACCTCGGCAAAGGCCCCGCCGTGCACTCGCTGCGCGCGCAGGCCGACCGGCGGCGCTATCAGGAATATATGAAGCACACGCTTGAGCGGCAGGAACGCCTGCAGCTCCTGCAGGCCATGGTCACCGACATCGACCTTGCGGACGGCGCCGTTGCCGGTGTGACCACGCACCTGGGCGCGCACTACCGCGTCCGCGCCGTCGTCATTGCTTCGGGCACCTACCTGAACGCCGACATCGTCATCGGCGACCACATCATCCCCTCCGGCCCGGACGGGATGCAGGCCGCCACCGGCCTCACCGGCTGTCTGCGGGCCATGGGCCTGCGCCTGCGGCGCTTTAAGACCGGCACGCCTCCGCGCATCAACCGCCGCTCCGTCGATTTTTCGTCCATGGAGCTGCAGCCCGGCGATGCGCAGCCCGTGCCGTTCTCGTTCACCACAAAAACGCCGCCCCAAAACCGCGCCGTCTGCTACCTCACGTATACGAATGAGCGCACGCACGATGTCATCCGCCGCAATTTTTCCCGTTCGCCGCTCTTTAACGGCACCATTGCCTCCGTCGGCCCGCGCTACTGCCCGTCCATCGAAACAAAGATCGACCGCTTCCCCGACAAGACCCGCCACCAGCTGTTCATCGAACCGTGCGGTCTTGACACGGAGGAGCTGTATATTCAGGGCTTTTCCTCCTCGCTGCCGCTCGACGTGCAGCTGGAAATGCTCCACACCGTGCCCGGCCTTGAGCATGCGGAGATGATGCGCCCGGCCTACGCCATCGAGTACGACTGCATCGACCCCACAGAGCTTTTGCCCACGCTGGAGAGCAAAAAAGTGCCCGGCCTCTACGGCGCGGGCCAGTTCAACGGTTCGTCGGGCTACGAAGAAGCCGCCGTGCAGGGCTTTGTCGCCGGCGTCAACGCCGCACTGAAGTGTAAGGGGCAAGCGCCCATGGTGCTCCGGCGCTCCGACGGCTACATCGGCACCCTCATCGACGACCTTGTCACCAAGGGTACCGAGGAGCCGTACCGCATCATGACCTCGCGCTCGGAATACCGTCTGCTCCACCGGCAGGATAACGCCGACCGCCGTCTCGCGCCCATCGGCCACCGCATCGGCCTCGTGTCCGACGAAGCCTTTGCCGCCGTCCGGGAAAAATACAGCGTCGTTGCGCGGGAAATTTCCCGCCTCGAGCACACCGGCATCCCGCAGTCCGCCGCACTGGACGCGTTTTTAACGCAGCACGGCAGCACGCCCGTCACAGGCTCTGCCCGTCTGGCCGATCTCGTCCGCCGCCCGCAGCTGGGCTACGCCGCCCTCGCGCCGTTCGACCCGGAACGCCCGCCCCTCCCCGCCGCCGTGCAGGAGGCCGTGGAGATCGAGCTCAAATACGCCGGCTACATCGCCCGGCAGCAAAAGCAGGTCGAGCAGTTCCAAAAGGAAGAGTCGCGTCTGCTCCCGCCCGATATAAACTACGCCGCCATCGGCGGCCTGCGCGTGGAGGCGCGTGAAAAGCTTGCCGCCATCCGCCCCCTCTCCGTCGGGCAGGCCAGCCGCATCTCCGGCGTGTCGCCCAGCGACATCGCCGTGCTGCTCATCTGGCTCTCCCAACAGGCCCCGTAACACATCATTTTTTTGGAGATACCCGTATGTACTTCGACTCCCACGCTCACCTTGACGCACCGGAATTTGACGCTGACCGCGACGCCGTCATCGCACGGATGCACGCCGCCCGCGTCACCGGCATGATGGATGTCGGCTGCGACGCCGCCTCCTCGCGCCGCGCCGTGCAGCTGGCCGCGCGCTATGACTGGTGCTGGGCTGCCGTCGGCACCCACCCCGACAGCGCTCCGGAGGTCACCGACGCCCTGCTTTCCGAATACCGCGCCCTGTGCCAAAACCCGCGCGTGCGCGCCATCGGCGAGATCGGCCTCGACTACCATTACCCTGATAACCCCCTGCACGAACTGCAGCGCGAAGCCTTCCGCCGCCAGCTGGCGCTGGCGCAGGAGCTGGACCTCCCCGTCATCGTCCACGACCGTGATGCCCACGGCGAAAGTCTGGAGATCGTGGAGCAGTTCCCGCAGGTGCGCGGTGTGTTCCACTGCTATTCCGGCAGTCTGGAAACGGCCAAACGCCTCGTGGCTCTCGGCTGGTACATTGGCTTCACCGGCGTCATCACATTCAAAAACGCCCGCAAGGCCGTCGAAGTTGCCGAATGGCTGCCGCTGACACGCACGCTCATCGAAACCGACTGCCCCTACATGGCCCCCGAGCCATATCGCGGCCGCCGCAACGATCCAAGTCTCGTGCCCTATATGGCCGCGAAGATCGCGGAGATCAAAGGCATCACGCCGGAACAGGTGGCACGGGCCACAACCGAGAATGCAAAAAAGCTTTTTAATTTATAATTATAAAATAAACGGGGAGGCGTGAGCCTCTCCACTTTTTTATATTTGGCAGGCTGACACCCGTCACCGCTTTTGCCCCGGTGGTCGCACCTGCGGTGCGAGGTCACCGTTCTTTCCTCAGTGTTTGCAACACTGCACCTGTGCCTCCGGCGGCCCATTCTTTTCTGCCTTGCCAGAAAAG
>CAKTXB010000212.1 GCA_934630555.1 uncultured Oscillospiraceae bacterium | reverse complement strand
GCAATGTACACGTCCCGCAACTCCTTGCCGCGCAGACCGAGCACGGACGCATTATTAAGAATGGCGATTGTCGACTCCGCAAGAGCGTTAATCATATCGACGTCACAGCCCTTCGCACTGGTGAGAATCTCGCCGCTGTCGGCCTTCCAGCTGAGTTTGATTTCTCCGTCATACTTCATCTGTAAATCCTCCCTTGATGCGGCCGATGCAGAGCCGCGCACCATCTGCGGCGGCGTCCAGCAAGCGGCGGGTCACGGCGCCCAGTTCGGCGTCGGTCGTGTGTTCTGCCATACGCACAGCGGCGTAAAAGCACAGATATTTGCCGGGTTCGTTGTGCTCGAACGCCTCCCGGATGTCCTGTTCCGTCATGCCTGCACCTCCACAGCCGCCCACTTGCGGCAAAGCTCCTCGGCCAGATCGGCGGGCAGGTCGGTCATGCGGTTATTGCGCCAGCCCACGATGCACAGCCGCCCGTAGTACCAGCGGTCGAGGTAGTGCCGGTTGGGCATGGCCTGCGCCGCCGCGTGGGTGTAGACCAGCGCCGCAAACACCTGCCCGAAGCGCCGTACCTGCACCTCGCCGCCCAGAAAGCCGTTCAGCCCTTGGGCAGTGTCCGGCAGCTTGCAGACGACCGGCGCGCAGCCGGGGTCGATCAGGATACCGCGCATACCGCCGCCTCCTTCTCGATCTCGCTCAGGGTGAACCAGACGCCCAGCGTCCAGTTCTCGGCCACGATGGCACCGACCAGCGCCAGCACCGCAGCCAGACCACCGCCCTGCGGGATGCCCGCCATAGCGGCCAGCCCCAGCAGTGCCAGCATCACGGCGCAGGTTTTGGCGAAATACTTGCCAAATCGCACGAAATGCAGTAAAATATTCTTGTGAGTTTGCGAAAGTTCACGTTTTTGGCCGTTCCGGTGTTCCAGCACCGGGGCGGCCGCTTTGTTTTGGGACATGGGATTTACCTCCTAAAATGTAAGTAAGTTCAGCAGATCTGCCGTGCCAGCGCCGTAGCCGGGATACGTTTGTCGCGGCCTTGACCGATCCAGCCGTACAGGTTGCGTGTGACCTTGCGCTCAGCGCCGGAGGTGCTGCCGTAAACGATCTTGGCGGCCTCCGTCACCGTTACCAGCTCGCCGCTGGCCTGACTGCGCACACGCTCCAGCGCGTCGCGGTAGCCTTCCTTTTCTCGTGCCATAGGGTACCTCCATCTCAAAAAGTTTTTTGCAGTCCAGACTATCGGACTGCCGGTGTGGTAGAATGGTTAGTGGGCGATGAGGTCGTCCACTTTGCAGTTAAAATGCTCCGCAATTTTGACTGCCGTTGCCAGCGTGGGGCCTCCGCCGTTTTTCCAGCGCTGGGCGTTCCCTTTGCTCAGCCCTAAGGACTGAATCACGGATGTGGCACTTTCACCATTCTTGTCACACAAATTTGTGAAAGTCTCCCAAAAGTTCAAAAAAATGCACCTCTCTTTCTAATTTGCATTGACGAAAGTGCACTTTTGTGCTAGTATGAAGTTGCTGACAACAACTGCAACGCGGTGCCTTTTCGCTACAAATGCATTATAAGGCATTTAAGTGCACTTTGCAAGTGATTTAATGCACTTTTCTGCACTTCTGCGTTTTGCACAATTTGCGGAGGTGCATTTTAGTGTTTTTTGACAAACTGCAGGCCGTGTGCGATGAAAAGGGCATCGCCATGTCCGCGCTGCTCGATCAGGTAAACATGAGCAGGGGGAACATAGCGCGCTGGCGGGACGGCCTGACGCCGAAGCCCTCCACGCAGATCAAGCTGGCGGAGGCCTTGGGTGTCGACCGCAGCCGTTTGGCTGACGACGTCGACGTGCCGGAAAAAGCAGATACGCAGACGGGCGGCCATGATGTTCTGGACGATGTGGACATCGCTTTTTATGGCGATTATAAAGAACTGTCGGAGGACGACAAGGCTGTACTGCGCGACATGGTTAAGGTGATGCGGGAGCGTCGCGCCAAAAAGAAGCGGGAGGAATAAAACCGGTGTTCAGCATGGCTGAGTTTTACAGGTATTGCAAGCAGAATGACATCGATCTTATGCCGTTTGCCGCGCTGCCGCGTTCGGCCTGCACTGTGCGCGATGGGACAGTCTACGCCGTCGTGCTGAACTTTGACCGGCTGCGCACCGTTCGCCAGACGCGCACGGTGATGGCGCACGAATCCGGCCACCTGCACACAGGCGCGCTTCATAAAGTAAGCAGTCCCTTTCAGCTTGTCGCCCAGAGCGAGCACCGCGCAGACGCGGATTCGTTCCAGCGGTATCTTCCGCAGGAAGAAATCAGGCTGTCCATGCAAAAAGGCTATACGGAGACCTGGCAGCTGGCCGACTATTTCGATCTCGACGAAGACTACATTAAAAAAGCCCTGCACTACTGGACGGAGTGCAAGGGCGTGGACTTTAATCAGCAGTCGGAGGGGAGGGGAGCGCCGTGAAAGCCGATAAAAGCAACCCTCTCAGGAGGGGTAGGCCTTATGCTGTGGCGTACCTTATAATGTGGGGGCTTGTGATGATCCTCGCATACGCGACTAAGGTTACGGACGGCAGCTCTCTGGCGCTGAACTTATTAGTCGGAGCAACAATAGCGCTGTTATCTGTCTTGCCTATATGGGCAGCGATTCTCGTGTGGCATTTAGCAAAGGCCTACAATAAAAAAAGCGTCACCAAAGCGGAAGAACCAGTATTGGAGGAATCCGGGGCAGCTCCCGCCCAAGGAAATCGTGCCACGCAGACCTCTTATGAGCGTTGGAAATTCTACAAAGATCAAGAATCCGTGGAATTTCGTGCAAAGATAAAGGCTCTTGACGACAAGATGAAATCCACCGTGCAGGCCGCACAGATAGAGGTAGAATGTAAAGAGGAAGAGGAACGCCAGCGTCAGGAAGAAGCTGCGAAAGAGGCCAAACGGCTCGAAGCGCGGAGAAAATGGGAAGAGCTCCGGCAGAAGGAACTCGAAGAGGAACGTCAGCAAAAGCTTCATCGAAAAGAAAACAATATTAAATTAGAACAGGCTGCTGAGCGCGGCCGCAGAAATATCCATGCTG
>CAKTXB010000211.1 GCA_934630555.1 uncultured Oscillospiraceae bacterium | reverse complement strand
CTGCCGTGCAGTCAAAGCCAATGTAGAACGTGGCCTTGCCGTTGTTGACCATGTCGCGGATGTGCTCTTCATCCGTGACCTGCGCGATGAGGCCGCGGGCCTGCAGTTCTTCGTAAATACCCATATTGTTTCTCCTTCTATCCTTCCTGATATTTTTATAATTCCATCAACCGCTTGCCGCAATGCGGACAGACGGCGTCATCCAGATCATGCCAGACGCCGCAATAGGGACACGCGACCTGCGCAATGCCGTCGGGCTCTTCCGCGTCCAGTTCGCCCAGCAGATAAAACTCCAGCTTTTTGCAGCGCTCGCAGCACAGAACATTCACATCCAGCGAGCCGGACAGAAGCTGCGGGAGGCTTCCGAGCAGGGCGCTGTACTTTCCCTTTTGCAGCTCCATGCTGCCGAGACTTTGCAGCCTGCCGCCGCAGGCGGAACAGGTTTTCTGACGCATAAAACGCTCCTTTCTGCCAAAAACGCCCTCTGTCCTTGCGGACAGAGGGCGAATGAACGCGGTACCACCTCTGGTTGCCGGTTTCTTGCGAAAGCGGCCTCACGGAGCGCTGACACGCTCCTGCGCGATAACGGGCGCACCCGACACACGCCTACTGGGCTGCTGCCGTTCAGCGGGCGGCTCCGGGATGTATTCACACGCGCCGCCGTCCTTCTTGCACCTGACCGAAGGCTCTCTTTACAGCGGGGATGCGGGCTACTTCTTCCCTTCAACACCGTGCAGTCTATGAAGCTGTTAGCGCGATTATAGCGAATTGCAGTGGCTTTGTCAAGCCCCGGCTTTATAGCGGTCAGCGGCGGCAAGCAGTTCTTCCGCGCCGGCGAGCATGGTTTCGGTGACGTCGCTGCCGCCGGTGATGCGGGCCAGCTCCGCGCGGCGTTGGGCGCGGGTGAGCTCGACAACATGCGTATAGGTGCGCTCGTTTTCCACACGCTTTTCCACGATGAAATGCGTGTCGGCCATGGCGGCGATCTGCGGCAGATGCGTGACGCACAGGACCTGCTTATGGCGTGCGACACAGGCCAGCTTTTCAGCCACCTTCTGCGCGGCGCGGCCGCTGACGCCGGCATCGACCTCGTCAAAGATGAGCGTGGGCACGGCGTCCTGTTCGGCCATGACGTTTTTCATGGCCAGCATGATGCGCGCCAGCTCGCCGCCGGAGGCGACCTTGCTCATGGCCTTGAGCGCCTCGCCGACGTTGGCCGACATGAGAAAGCGCACGGCGTCGCTGCCCGTTGGGCCAAGCTCGGCTGCGTCAAACTGGCAGACGAAGCGGATCTTGGGCATATCGAGCGCGGCAAGCTCCTGCTCCATGCGCGCCTCCTGCTGCCGGGCCGCGGCTTCGCGGGCCTCATGCAGGCGGCCGGCTGCGGCGCGGGCTGTCTTTTCCTGCGCTTTGAGCTGCTGCTCGAGCTGCTCGCGGCGGTCATCGGCAAATTCAATATCGTCCAGCTGCTGCTGGGCGCGGGCGAGGTAGGTCAGAATGTCGGCGCTGGTGGCGCCGTATTTGCGGCGCAGGCGGTAGAGAACGTCCAGACGCGATTCGATCTTTTCCAGCTCATAGGACGAGTCCTCCAAGCCGTCCAGCATGGTGCGCAGCTCATCCACGACGTCCTGCGCGGCATATTGCAGTTCCTCGGTGCGCGCGGCAAGCGCTTCCAGCGTTTCATCCGCGCCGGAGGCGCCGGAGAGTGCATGGGCGGCTTCGCTAAGCAGACCCGCCGCGCCGTCGCTGCTGTCGCCGCCGTAAAGGGCCTGCAGGGCGTGCTCGACGGCGTCTGTCACCTTTTCGGCATTTTGCAGGAATTTACGGCGCTGCTCGAGCGTGTCCTCCTCCCCTGCCTTGACCGCGGCGCGGGTGATCTCGTCGATCTGAAAGCGCAGGCTTTCGAGCAAACGCAGCTTTTCGCCCTCGTCCATGGTGAGGCGGGAAAGCTCGGTGCGGGTGTGCTGTAGCTGCTCGTAGGCGGCAGTGTATTCGGTGCGCAGCGCCGTATCGTGCGCAAAGAGGTCGAGATATTGCAGGTGCGTGTTCTCGTCAAACAGCTGCTGGGAGTCGTGCTGACCGTGGATGTTGATGAGCTGCACGCCGAGCTGGCGCAAAATGGACGCTGTGACGGGCCGGCCATTCACACGACAGGCGCTTTTGCCGTCCAGCGCGATCTCGCGCTGGATCTGCAGCTCATCCGGGTCATAGGGGACCTGGTTGTCGACGAACCACGCAAGCTCCGGCACATTGGCAAAGATAGCGCTGACAAAGGCGCGGCTGGCGCCGGTGCGGATGACGTCGCGGTAGGTGCGCTCCCCGAGGATGGCTGAAATGGCGTCGATGACGATGGATTTGCCCGCGCCGGTCTCACCGGTCAGGACATTGAAGCCTGCGTCAAAGTGGATCTCTGCCTGCTCAATGACCGCGATATTTTCAATATGCAATACCCGCAGCATGGCGTTTCTCCTTATTTTACGGCGACCTGACGGCGGATCTCCGCGCACAGGTTCGCGGCGCTGGGCGTGTCACGCAGGATAACAAACGCGGTGTCATCTCCTGCCAGCGTGCCGACGATCTCGGGAATGTGCATGGCATCCAGCGCGGCCATAGCGGCATTGGCCATGCCGACCATGGTTTTAATGACCAGAATGTTCTGCGCATAATCGATGGAGGTGATGCTCTGCTTGAAAATGACGTTCAGGCGGTCGGAGAACTGATGCGCGGCGGGTGCATCGGCGGTCTGATAGCGGTAGACACCGTTGGGGCTGAGCTGCTTGACGATGCGCAGCTGGCGAATATCGCGCGAGATCGTAGCTTGTGTGGCGGCAAAGCCGGCCTCGGAGAGCGCTGCAAGCAGCTGCTCCTGTGTTTCCACATCCTGCTGGCGGATGATCTCAAGAATTTTTTCCTGTCGTTTTGATTTCATGGCGCTCACCTCTTATCCATAAATTTACGGTTCAGAATTTCAAAAAAGCTGGTGTCCTTCAGGCGGACAAGGCGCGTGACTTTGTCGGACACACGGACGGTGATACGATCGCCCATATTGAGGCGGAACGCGCGGCCGCCGTCCACGGACAAGAACGCGTTGTGCCGCC
>CAKTXB010000210.1 GCA_934630555.1 uncultured Oscillospiraceae bacterium | reverse complement strand
GTACACGCCGCCGCCGAAAATGATCCGGACTTTTTTCGCGCCTGCGGGCGCGAACTCTGCGAGGCTTTTTTGACAATTTGAAGCGCCCGCAGAGCAGCTGCTCTGCGGGCGCTTCATTTATTGCGTGTCGTCCTTATCTTGCCTCTGCGACCGAATGGCGTATAAAATAAACGCCCCCATCACGGCAACTGCCAGCACCGGTCCGGCCTGCGGCCAGTTCATCCATGCGTCAAACAGCGCCGTGCCAAGATACCCGGCGGCAAATGTCAGCACCACCGCGCCCAGGATCAGCATTTCAAAGACTCCTCACTTCACGCTCCCGCGCCCATCCGTGCGCGCTTCCAGTCCAGATATTCGTCATACGTGCCCGTGTAGTCCAAAATCTTGCCGTCCGGCAAAAACTCAATGACGCGGTTGCACGTCGTTTCCAGCAGCTCATGGTCATGCGAGGCCAGCAGAATGTTCCCCGGGAACGCGCACAGACCCTTGTTCACCGCCTGAATGGCTTCCATGTCCAGGTGGTTCGTCGGCTGGTCCAGCAAGATCACGTTCGCGCCCGACAGCATCATCTTCGACAGCATACACCGCACCTTTTCTCCGCCGGACAGCACGTTCACCGGCTTGAACGCGTCCTCGCCCGAGAACAGCATTCTGCCCAAAAAGCCGCGCAGATACACGTCGTCCTTCTTTGCGGAGTACTGCCGGATCCAGTCCACCAGCGTGTCCGTGCAGCCGTCAAAGTAGTCGCTATTGTCCTTCGGCAGATAGCTCGTCGTCACCGTCTGCCCCCACTTCACGCTGCCTTCGTCCGGTTCCAGCTCGCCCATGAGGATCTTGAACATCGTCGTCTGCGCCAGCTCATTTTCGCCTACAAACGCGATCTTGTCGTTCTTGCCCACAATGAAGTTCACCTGGTCCAGCAGCTTCACACCGTCCACGGTTTTGCTGACATCCGTTACAAACAGAATGTCCTTGCCGACCTCGCGCTCGCGCTCAAAGCCCACAAACGGATACCGCCGGGAAGATGCCGGCATTTCTTCCACCGTCAGCTTGTCCAGCAAACGCCGCCGCGCCGTAGCCTGCTTGCTCTTGCTCTTGTTCGCCGCAAAGCGTGAGATGAACGCCTGCAATTCCGCGATCTTTTCTTCATTGCGCTTGTTCTTGTTGCGGATCATCGCCTGCACCAGCTGGGAAGACTCATACCAGAAGTCGTAGTTGCCCACATATTGCCGGATCTTGCCGTAATCAATATCCACGATATGCGTGCAGACGGTGTTGAGGAAGTGCCGGTCGTGGCTCACCACGATCACAAGCCCCGTGTCCTCATAGTCCATAATGAAGTTTTCCAGCCAGTCAATGGCCTCAATATCCAGGTTGTTCGTCGGCTCGTCCAGCATGATGATGTCAGGCTTGCCAAACAGTGCCTGCGCCAGCAGCACCTTCACCTTCACACGGCCGTCCGTGTTCGCCATGAGATCATTGTGCAGCTCCACGGGAATGCCAAGGCCCTGCAGCAGCCGGCTCGCGTCCGACTCGGCCTCCCAGCCGTCCATCTCTGCAAATTCAGCCTCCAGCTCGCTGGCGCGCATTCCGTCCTCTTCCGAAAAGTTCTCCTTTTCGTACAGCGCGTCCTTTTCCTTCATAATGTCATACAGCCGCTGATTGCCCATAATGACCGTGTCGAGAATGGTGCATTCGTCATACTGGAACTGATCCTGCTTCAAAATGGACATCCGCGCCTCCGGCGGGATGACCACACTGCCTGCCGTCGGTTCCAGCTCGCCGGACAGGATCTTCAAAAACGTCGACTTGCCCGCACCGTTTGCGCCAATGACGCCGTAGCAGTTTCCGGGCAGAAACTGCAGGTCGACGTTTTTAAACAGCACGTCGCTGCCAAACTGCATGGCAAGGTTGGAAATCGTGATCATTGCGTAGCTCCTTCCTTTGCGTATTGCTCGTATTCTATCACAAACCGTGCCATAAGAAAAGAGAACTTGTGAACAAATCGCGAATTTTCCCCCAACCCCTTGCATTTTCCGGGAACAGAGCTATAATAGCGTTAGCACTCAAAAACATAGAGTGCTAAAATACGAATTGGATGTGAAAACTCATGGCCAAAAAACAATTTAAAGCAGAATCCAAGCGTTTGCTTGATCTGATGATCAACTCTATTTACACGCACCAGGAAATTTTTCTGCGTGAAATTCTTTCCAATGCCTCCGACGCCATCGACAAGCTGGCCTATCAGGCCCTGACCGATGAAAACGTCGGCCTCTCCCGCAGCGACTTTGCCATTCGCCTGGCGGCAGATACCGAAAAGCGCACCATCACCGTGTCCGATAATGGTATCGGCATGGACAAAGACGAAATGGAAAACAACCTTGGCACCATCTGCCGCTCCGGCAGCCTGCAATTCAAGCAGGATATGCAGGACCAGCCGGATATGGACATCATCGGGCAGTTTGGCGTCGGCTTCTATTCCGCCTTTATGGTCGCTGCCGACGTTACCGTTATCTCCAAAAAGTACGGCTCCGACGAAGCGTGGATGTGGCAGTCCAGCGGCGCGGACGGCTACACCATGACCCCGTGTGAGCGTGCGAACGCCGGCACCGACGTCATCATGCAGCTCAAGGCCGACACCGACGACGAAAAATATTCCCGCTTCCTCAAGACCTGGGAGCTGCAGCAGCTCGTGCGCAAATACTCCGACTACATCCGCTACCCCATCCGCATGGAGGTCGAAAAGAGCCGCATGAAAGAGGGCACGGAGAAGGACGAGAAGCCCGAGTACGAGACCTACACCGAGGTCGAGACGCTCAACTCCATGGTTCCCATCTGGAACAAGAACAAGAAGGACGTCACCGACGAGGAATACAACAATTTCTATAAGGAGAAGTTCTTCGACTTCGAAGACCCGCTGGCCGTCATCCACGCGAACGTCGAGGGCGCCGTCACCTACAAGGCTCTGCTGTATATCCCGGCCAAGGCGCCGTATGATTTCTATACCAAGGACTTCAAAAAGGGCCTGCAGCTCTATTCCTCCGGCGTCATGATCATGGAGAACTGCGCCGATCTGCTGCCGGACTGCTTCCGCTTCGTGCGCGGCGTGG
>CAKTXB010000209.1 GCA_934630555.1 uncultured Oscillospiraceae bacterium | reverse complement strand
TCCAAAAAAGGGGGCCGCAGCCCCCTTTATTGGCCGTCGGGGATTGTCAAGGGGGCCATCGGAAGCCCCCTTGACCGTCTTTCTTTCAACCGCCAGCGGCGCTTTCTTTCCACGTGGAAAGAAAGCGGGGCTGAGCTGCCCCCCTAGTAGGCATTACCAGTATAAAACGCACAACCCTAAGGATTGCAAAAACAACAGGGTACCGGGGCGAAGCCCCGCAAACCCCATTGCAGGCACTGCGATCTAAACCGCACAGCCTGAAAGGCTGCAAAACCAAAGGTTTCAGAGAAAAAACTGCGCCCTGTGCAAAGCACGCCGGCGCTTTACCAGAAAGGACACACCATGAAAAAGATCACCCCACACACCCTCTCGGGCTTTATGGAGCTGCTTCCCGGCCCGCAGCTGCAAATGGAGGCCATCATGGCGCTGCTGCGCCAGACTTACAGCCTCTATGGCTTCACGCCGCTCGACACACCTGCCATTGAGGCGGCGGACGTGCTGCTGGCCAAGGGCGGCGGCGAAACGGAAAAGCAGATCTACCGTTTCCAGAAGGGCGACAGCGACCTGGCACTCCGCTTTGACCTCACCGTGCCGCTGGCAAAATACGTTGCCCTGCACTACAGCGAGCTCTCCTTTCCCTTCCGCCGCTATCAGATCGGCAAGGTCTACCGCGGTGAGCGTGCCCAGCGCGGCCGTTTCCGCGAGTTCTATCAGGCCGATATTGACATCATCGGTGACGGCAAGCTCGACATTGTAAACGAAGCGGAAATTCCCGCCATCATCTATCAGGTGTTTTCGCAGCTTGGCCTGAACCGCTTCCAGATCCGCGTCAACAACCGCAAGATCCTGAGCGGCTTCTACGCTATGCTCGGCCTCACCGGGCAGTCCGGCACCATTATGCGCACCGTGGACAAGCTCGATAAGATCGGCGCTGAGAAAGTCCGTGCCTGTCTTGTAGACGACTGCGGCGTGTCGGCGGAAAGCGCCGACGAGATCCTCCGTTTCATCGCCATCCGCGGCACGAATGCCGAGGTGCTCGCAGCCCTTGCAGACTATCGCGGCAAAAATGAAACGTTTGACCAGGGCCTCACGGAGCTCGGCACCGTTGTCAAATACCTCGCCGCGTTCGGCGTGCCGGAGGAAAACTTCGCCGTTGACCTCACCATCGCCCGTGGCCTGGACTACTACACCGGCACGGTCTATGAAACCACGCTCCTTGACCATCCCGAGATCGGTTCGGTCTGCTCCGGCGGCCGATACGACAATCTGGCTGAGTACTATACCGACCGCCAGCTTCCCGGCGTCGGCATTTCCATCGGCCTCACCCGCCTGTTCTATGTCCTGAACGAGCAGGGGCTTTTGAACCCCGCCGCAGCCAGCGCTCCGGCCGACGTCCTCATCCTTCCCATGACCGAAGACCTCACCGCCGCCGCGCAGCTGGCCACCGCGCTCCGCGCCTCCGGCGTGCGCGCGCAGCTGTACTGTGAGCAGAAAAAGTTCAAGGCCAAAATTCAATATGCCGACAAGCTGCACATCCCCTACGTCGTTTTCCTCGGCGAGGATGAGCTGGCCGCTGGCACCGCCTCCGTCAAAACCCTCGCCACCGGCGAGCAAACCTCCGTCGCGCTTTCGGCGCTGCCGGAGCATATCCGTGAACAGCTGGCCAGCCGCCCGCGGCAGACCATCATCACGGAAGCACAGAAAGAAGGAGAATAAGCCATGACTCAATCAAGAACCCATACCTGCGGCGCGCTGCGCCTGTCGGACGCCGGCAAAACTGTCACGCTCTGCGGCTGGATGGAAAATGTCCGCGTCGTCGGCAGCAACTTTGCCTTCGTCGTCCTGCGCGACTTCTACGGCACAACGCAGATCGTCGTGGAGACCGAGGACATGATGAACATTATCAAGGCCCTCAACAAGGAATCCACCATTCAGGTCACCGGCACAGTGCGTGAGCGCGCCAGCAAAAACCCCAAGCTCGCCACGGGCGAAATTGAGGTCGTGCCGGAAACCATCACCGTGCTCGGCAAGTGCGTCCACAACGAGCTGCCGTTTGAGATCAACCGCAGCCGCGAGGCCGATGAGACCCAGCGCCTCAAGTACCGCTATCTCGACCTGCGCAACCCCGCCGTCAAGAACAACATCATCCTCCGCTGCAACGTCGTTGCCGCGCTGCGCAAGGCCATGATGGAGCACGATTTCCTGGAGATCACCACCCCCATTCTCACAGCCTCCAGCCCGGAGGGCGCGCGTGACTACCTCGTGCCGGCGCGCAAGCACCCCGGCAAGTTCTATGCCCTGCCGCAGGCGCCGCAGCAGTTCAAGCAGCTGCTCATGACCTCCGGCTTTGACCGCTATTTCCAGATCGCCCCGTGCTTCCGCGATGAGGACGCCCGCGGTGACCGCTCTCCCGGTGAGTTCTATCAGCTCGACATGGAGATGTCCTTTGCCACGCAGGATGACGTGTTCGCTGTCATTGAGGACGTGCTGCCGCCCATCTTTGCCAAATACGGCACCTACAGCATTGCCTCCAAGCCGCCGTTCCGCCGCATCGCCTATAACGATGCTCTGGCCACCTACGGCTCGGATAAGCCCGACCTGCGCATTGACCTTACCTGCACCGACATTTCCGACCTCTTCGCGAACTCTGAGTTTGAAGCCTTCCATGGTCAGACTGTCAAGGCCGTGCCCATCTCCAACTGCGAGCTGACGCGCAAGCAGGTGGAAAAGCTCCTCACCGACTGCGAGGTGCAGGCCGGCTCGAAGGGCTACTGGTTCAAGGTCGACGAATCCGGCGCGATCGCCGGCGGTGTGGCCAAGTTCGTGCAGGGCTGCAAAGACGCGCTGACCGAGCGTCTGGATCTGAAGCCCAACACCCTCGTTGTGCTGGCAGCCGGTGCTTCGGCTACCAAGCTCACGGGCGTGCTCATCAAGACCTTCGGCGCAAATGTGCCCGGCCATATGGATAAAGAGCGCTACGAGTTCTGCTGGATCGTGGACTTCCCCATGTACGAGATCGGCGACGAATCCGGTGAGCTGGAGTTCTGCCACAACCCGTTCTCCATGCCCGCCGGCGGCCTCGACGTGCTGCTCAAGGCCGAGCGCGGCGAGATCGA
>CAKTXB010000208.1 GCA_934630555.1 uncultured Oscillospiraceae bacterium | reverse complement strand
TTTCTGGCAAGGCAGAAAAAAGTCAGCCGCCGGAGGCACGGTTGCGGTGTTGCAAACACCGGGGAACAAGCGGTGACGGGCGCTAGCCTGTCGACTATGGCAAAATCCGCCGGAGGCACAGTCGCGGTGGTCCGACCACCGGGGCAAAACCGGTGCCCACCGTATAACCCCTCCCTCCTTTGGCAATACTTGCACCAAAACCAAGGAGGTGCGATCATGAAAGTCAAAGACTGCATGAACCCACACGCAATATCTGTGGGCGCGGAGGAACCGGTGGCGGTGGCGGCGCGGCTGATGGCGCGGTACAATCTGGGAATGCTGCCTGTGCGCGGCGCGGGTGGGCGGTTGGTCGGCGTGGTGACGGACCGCGATGTGACGGTGCGCTGTGTGGCATCCGGAAAAGCGCCGGGGGCAGTACGTGTGTGTCAGGTCATGAGCACGCGGCCCGTCTGCGTGACGCCGGAAACGGATGTGTATGCCGCAGCCTCCCGTATGGCACGAGAGCAGGTACGCCGGCTGCCAGTCGTATCAGACGGACGGCTCTGCGGCGTGGTGAGTCTGGGCGATCTGACCCGGCAGGCCGACTACAGCATGGAGGCGGCGGAATGTCTGGAACACATTTGTGCCAACGTTTCAAGTTTTGCAGAGGACGACCTGTAACGCTGTGATTTCCGACAGAAAACCGCGGAAAAAGTGCGAAAAAGTATTTGACAAGCCATGACAGGAATGCTATAATTGTCAGGCCGCATCGAAGAGGCAGAAGTTGAGGTATGCCCTCACGCCTCCAGAGCGAGACTACAAAAAAGGTAGGTGCAGGGAAATGCAGGCAGTTATCGTTACCGGCGGTAAGCAGTACAACGTCAAGGAAGGCGATGTGATCTACATCGAGAAGCTCGACGTGAATGCGGAAGATACCGTAACGTTCGATCAGGTTCTGGCAGTTGTGGATGGTGCGAACTCCAAGTTCGGCGCTCCGACAGTCGCAGGTGCCAAGGTCGAGGCGAAGGTGCTGAAGAACGGCAAGGGCAAGAAGATCCGCGTCTTCAAGTATCGTCCGAAGAAGGACTCCAAGTCGCTCAAGGGCCACAGACAGCCGTATACCAAGGTGCAGATCGAAAAGATCGCTCTGTAATATGACCAGAGTCGAATTTCACGATCAGGACGGCAGAATTTCCGGATTCTGCTGCACGGGCCACAGCGGCTATGCCGAGGCCGGTGCAGACATCGTCTGTGCGGCGGTTTCCACCGCTGTCAAGTTTGCAGAGCACACCATCTGCGAGGTGCTCGGCGAACACGCAAAAACCAGAGTGAACGAGGAAGAAGCCCGTGTCACTCTGACGCTCCCGGCAAGCTGTGAGGACGAAGAAGCCGTACAGGCCGTGCTTACGGGCATGATGCTCACCCTGTGTGAGCTGCGGGATGCGTATCCTGATTATATCGAAGTTATGGAGGTGTAACACCATGCTGAAAATGAATTTCCAGTTCTTCGCGCATAAGAAGGGCGGCGGCTCGACCAAGAACGGTCGTGATTCCGAGTCCAAGCGCCTCGGCGTCAAGCGTGCGGACGGTCAGTTCGTACTTGCGGGCAACATCCTTGTCCGGCAGAGAGGCACGCACATCCACCCGGGCAACAACGTGGGCATCGGCAAGGACGATACCCTGTTCGCCAAGATCGACGGCAAGGTCCGTTTCGAGCGTATGGGTAAGGATCGCAAGATGTGCTCCGTTTACGCTGAACAGTAATTTGCACGAAGACTCCCGGACATACTACTATGTCCGGGATTTTTGCTGAATACCCGAAAGGGGGAGCCTATATGTTTGTTGACAAAGTAAAGATCAGTGTCAAGGCCGGCAGCGGCGGCAACGGCGCCATTGCGTTCCATCGTGAAAAATATGTTGCGGCCGGCGGGCCGGATGGCGGCGACGGCGGCAACGGCGGCAGCATCGTGCTGCGCGTGGACGACAACCTGTCCACGCTGATGGATTTCCGTTATAAGCGCAAATATACGGCCCCGAACGGACAGGACGGGCAGGGGAGCCGCTGCAAGGGCAAACGCGGGCAGGATCTCGTCATCAAGGTGCCGCGCGGCACCGTTGTGCGCGACGCCGAGACAAACGCGGTGATCCAGGATATGTCCGGCAGCGAGGACTATGTGCTTTGCAAGGGCGGCCGCGGCGGCTGGGGCAACCAGCATTTTGCCACGCCCACGCGGCAGGTGCCGCGCTTTGCCAAGGCCGGTATGCCGGGCGAGGAACACGAGGTCGTGCTGGAATTGAAGCTGCTGGCGGATGTGGGCCTTGTCGGCTTCCCGAACGTGGGCAAATCGACGCTGCTTTCGGTCACGTCGAATGCACATCCCAAGATCGCAAACTATCATTTTACGACGCTGTATCCCAATCTGGGCGTCATTTACGTCGATGAGGGCGTATCGTTTGTCATGGCGGACATCCCCGGCATCATTGAAGGCGCGGCCGACGGAGCCGGGCTTGGTCATGACTTTCTGCGGCACATTGACCGCTGCCGCCTGTTGGTGCACATTGTGGATGTGTCCGGCTGTGAGGACCGTGACCCGGTGGAAGACTTTGAGAAGATCAACGAAGAGCTGCGGCAATACTCTCCGGAGCTGGCCGCACGACCGATGATCGTGGCGGCAAATAAGACCGATCTGATCCCGGACGGCAGCGACAACCTCGAGCGGCTGCGCGCCTATGTGACGGAGCGCGGGTATCCGTTCTATGAGATCTCTGCAGCTACCACGGCGGGCACAAAGCAGCTCATGCGCGTGATCGCGGGGCGGCTGGCCGAGCTGCCGCCGGTGGTATATTATGAGCCGGACTATGTCAAGCCGCTGGCCGAGGCCGGTAATGCGGAGCAGTTGACCATTGAGCAGCATGAGGATCTGTGGCTCGTGTCCGGGCCGTGGATCATGAAGCTGCTGAATGATATTAACTTCAGCGACTATGAATCGCGGATGTATTTTGACCGGCAGCTGCGCAAAAGCGGCCTGTTTGAACGCTTGGAAGCTATGGGCATTCAGGACGGCGACACGGTGAGCATTTACGATTTTGAATTTGAGTATACAAAATAAGCGAAAAGCGTCCGCGGTTTGTCGACCGCGGACGCTTTTTTGCTTTGGTTGTACCAAAGACAACCCCCGGCTATGCCGGGGGTAAAAAAATAGCTTCCAGCGAGGAGTGGCGTAGACAAG
>CAKTXB010000207.1 GCA_934630555.1 uncultured Oscillospiraceae bacterium | reverse complement strand
TCTCAAACGCGGACCGCTGCGCTGGGTCCGCGTTTGAGAAGGCTTGCGCCATGCTGCGCGCATAATTTGTGCGCTTATTGCGCACAAATTCCACACTTGCATGACGTAAAGTATTTTCAGCGACGTACACGCCGCCGCCGAAAATGATCCGGACTTTTTTCGCGCCTGCGGGCGCGAACTCTGCGAGGCTATTTGACACGCTCAACCCCGCCGCACAGCCCAAGCTGCACGGCGGGGTTTCTTTTATGTACTCTGTATTTATTTTATTGCACTTCTTCCGCCTTCGGCGCGCTCTTCTGCCACTCGATCCACGCGGCGCCGCAGAGGATCAGGAAAATGCCCGCGATCTTCTTCCAGCTGAACATTCCATAGAACAGATAGTCCAGCACCAGCGACATCCCCAAATTACCCGCCAATGTCAAAATGGCCGTAATAAGCGAATTGGTGCGCGGCGTGCCAAAAATGATCAGCACCATCGCGATCAGCCCCGCCACACCGCCAAGATACGCCCACAGCGGCACGCTGGCCATATGCGCCGGCGACAGCTCCGCGCCCTTGCCGGTCATGAACACCAGCGCCAGCGCCAGAAACGTCGCTTCCAGATAGTTGATAAGCGCGCCGTTCGCCGTACCGAACACCTGTCCGGCCTTTACATTGATGGCGCGGTTCACAGCGTTCGCTACGCCAATGCACATCGCAATGAGAAAATAAACCATCGTCCTGCCCCCTTACTGCGCCAGCATGACCAGCACCACACCGGCCGCCACCAGCGCATAGCCCGGCAGCTGCCGCGGGCTGAAGCGCGTGCGCGGCATTCCGAACCAGCCAAACGCGTCAATGGCGCGCGCCGCCAAAAGCTCGCCCGCCGTCGACAGCGCTGTCATGGCCGCCGCGCCCACATGAAGGGTGCACCAGCTGCTGCTCGATACAATACCAATGCCAAACAGGCCCACCAGATACACATACCACGGCGCGCCGCGCAGCCGGATCTTTTCCCGCCGGATGCCCAGCAGATACACCAGCAGCAGCACCAGCGCAATGCCATGCACAAACAGCGTAATGCCAAACAGGCTGTAATAGTTGCCCAGCTGCCCATTGAACGACACCATCACGCCCTGCAAAACGCCGGCCGCCAGCAACAGGATGTAATAAATCATAGAATACCATAACCTCTTTTCCACGCAGCATCATACAGGATTCCGCACCAGAATGCAACCTTTTTTCCAAAATCGTGCGTCCAGTCCGCCAAAACATCCCGGTTTTCAGTCACTCTACTGCCAGTAGAGCCATGATTCTACCCCTGCGCTACCATACGCCCCGCAGGCAGAGAGTCCGCTTTTCAAGGATTCGGGTGTGTTTTCGCCGCTCCGCAGTTATACTGGTTTTAGGAACCAAATCAGACCACAGGAGGGCGATCCGATGAAACAGCTGCTGATTTTAGGAGATTCCATCATGAAGGGTGTCATGAATGACGACGGCAAGTTCCGCCTGTGCCACGATCACGACTTTGCCTCGCTCAACACCGACGCGCTGCACGTCAGCAACGCCTCCAAAATGGGGGCGACCATCGAAAGCATCCAGCCCGCGCTGCAAAAAAGGCTGCCAGAGCTCGGCCCGGATACCACCGTCCTGTTTTCCTTCGGCGGCAATGACTGTGACTACGACTGGCAAATGATCGCCGACCAGCCTGACGCGCCCATCGAGCCGCGCGTACCCGACGCACGCTTCCTGCATCTCTACCGCGATTCCATCCGCGCCGTGCAGGACACCGGTGCGCACGTCGCCGTCGCCTCCATTCTGCCGCTCGATGCAGAGCGGTATTTTGGCTGCATCACCAAAAACCGCAGTGCCGAAAACATTCTCAAATGGCTCGGCGATGTCGATCATCTCTATCGCTGGCAGGAGTATTACAACTCCCTCGTCTGCACGCTGGCCCGTGTCCTCGGCTGCCGCTTCGTGGATGTGCGCACGCGCTTTCTGCAAAGCAACTGCTTTCCAAGCCTCATCAGCTCCGACGGCGTCCACCCCTCGCAGACCGGTCACGACCTCATCCACAAGACGGTCGCCGCCGCGCTTGCATGACCCGTCACGGCAGACACGCGCTGTGCGCGCGGTAGCCCGCCGCCTCTGCTTCCTCCAATGAGTCAAATGCCACGCGGTTTTGTTCCGCCGGCAAGCTGCCGCATGAATCGCGGTGTACGGTCTTCGAGTTCACATTTCCAATATAGCTGCCCGGCGCGCTGTCTGCTGTAGGATCGACCGCATCCGCAGCGGCGGCGCGCTCTGTCGTAAACTGCACCGTTTTCCCGTCCGACACCGCTGTGATCGTGCCCTGCAGATCCGTCCGATACAGCTCCACCTCTGCGTCACGCAGCCGCGAAAGCGCCTGCTCCGTCGGGTGGCCATACGCATTGTCCGTTCCCACTGAGATCACGCCATACTGCGGCTGCGCCGCACGCAAAAACACATATCCGCTCGATCCGCTGCTGCCGTGATGCGCCACCTTCAGCACCGTGCACGAAACGTCCGCGCCCGACTCCACCAGCTCGTCCTCCGCCTCCAGTCCAATGTCGCCCGTAAACAAAAACGATGTTTCGCCATAGTCCACGCGCAGCACGATGGAGTTTTCGTTGTTGTCCTCATAATCGCGCAGCGGCCCCAGCACCGTCACCTGCGCCCCGCCAAGCATCCACTGTTCGCCAGCCTCCGGCTGCTCGATGCTTCGCCCCTGCTCCTGCGTATATTTCTGAAAGTTTGAAAACGCCTTTGTGTCATATTCCGTCACCGGGCAAAGCACCCGCTCCGCCGGGTATTTCGCCAGCACGCCGGCCAGTCCGCCGCAGTGGTCCTCGTCGCAGTGCGTCGCCACCACGCATTCCAACGCCTCCACGCCGTATTTCCCCAGTGCCGACACCACATACGACCCGTCCGCCACGTTGCCGCCGTCTATCAGCATCGCCGCTCCGTCGCAGACCAGCAGCGCGCTGTCCGCCTGTCCAACGTCCAAAAAGAAAACCGTCAGCGTGCCGCCGTCCGCAGCCGCCGTCTGCCCCTGCGCAGACGGCGCCGCATCCAGCCCGCAGGCCGTGCAGGAAACTATCAAAAGTGCCGCCAGCAGCAGCGCAAGCATTCGTTTCATACCGGTTTCCTCTCTAGTAACCGCTGATTAAATCACCTGCGGCCATCAGCGGATCTTTTGCCACAACTGTGCAGTTCGGAAAACGCGAAATACATACAGTATTCCTGCGTTT
>CAKTXB010000206.1 GCA_934630555.1 uncultured Oscillospiraceae bacterium | reverse complement strand
CCCCTTGACCGCCTTTCTTTACACCGCCGGCGGCGCTTTCTTTCCCCGCGGGAAAGAAAGGGGGGCCGAACCGCCCCTCTAGCAGGCACTGCCAGAAAAAACGCGCAGCCTTTCAGGTTGCAAAACCCAAAACCACAGGGCCGCGGGGCGAAGCCCCGCAAAAAAAGCCTCAGGTTTTTGAAAAGCTTTTTTGCAAGACCCCCGCCCCGCTGCGAGTCAAATACACCCTTTGCATTCCATATTCCTGCGTCAGCACGAACGACTTTGGCAGTCCGTCCGTGGCCTCCACGACCTGTCCGGCCTCCTCGGCGCGGCTCAAAAACGCGCGGGAGCGTTTGGACCAGCTCACATTATCCAAATCAAAAATGCCGATGACCTGGCTCTCGCGCACGGAAAGCGCTAATCCGATCTCACGGTACATATCATCCCTCCGCCAGCGCGCCGCCGCGAATGTGCAGCGTCTGGCCGATCTGCGTCAGCCGTTCCGGCTCGCAGCAGGTGATGAACACCTGCCCCGTCCGGATCTGGTTGAGCACAAAATCCTGCCGCCGGGCGTCCAGCTCCGAAAGCACATCGTCCAGCAGCAGCACCGGCTCTTCGCCCGTGTCGCGGCGCAAAAGCTCGCGCTCGGCCAGCTTTAGGCTGATGGCCGCCGTCCGTGTCTGGCCCTGTGAGCCGAAGCTCTTCACGCTCTGCCCGTCGATGCACGCTTCAAAATCATCCTTGTGCGGCCCCGTCAGGCACAGGCCCGAATCCAGCTCCGCCCGGTAATGCCGCTCCTGATGCAGTAAGATCGCTTCAAACAGCTCCTTACGCGGCGCGAATGCGTCCTCGATCGTCGAGACCGTGCGATAGTCCAGCCGCAGCGTCTCCGTACCGCCCGAAAATTCCCGGTGATACGCCTCCGCCGCCGCGCCAAGCGCACGCAGATACCGCGCGCGATACTCGATCAGGACCGCGCCCACCTGCGCCAGCCGGTAATTGTATTCCGGCAGCGGCTCCAGCAGCGACGGCATGACGGTATGGTCCTTCAAGATCCGGCTTTTCTGTTCCAAAAGCCGCCCATATTCGGCCAGTGCCTGCGCATATGCGGGCCGCAGCTGACACAGCGCCATATCCAGCAGCCTCCGCCGCCCGGCCGCGCCGCCGCGCAGGATCTGCAGATCCTCCGGGCAGAACAGCACCGTCGTCAAAACGCCCGTAAGCCCGGCCGCCGATCTCTGCTTCACGCCGCCGATGTAAAGCTGCCGCGGCCGCCGCGCCGCAAACAGCACGGCCCGCAGCGTCTGTTCCCGCGCCGCCGTCTGCACGCGCGCCTGCAGATCGCAAAACTCCGCGCCAAAGCGGATCAGCTCCTGCGGCCGCGCCGTGCGAAAGCTCCGCCCGGCGGACAGATACCCGATGGCCTCCAGCAGGTTCGTCTTGCCCTGCGCGTTTTCGCCCACCAGCAGATTCACGCCCGGCACAAATTCCGCCTGCAAATGCGCATAGTTGCGAAAGTCATACAGCTCCAGCCTGTCCAGCCTCATCCGTTCAGCTCCGCCACGCGCCAGGTATTCTGCAAAAACGTCACACAGTCGCCCGGCCGCAGCTTTTTGCCGCGCTGGGTGCAGACCGCGCCGTTCACCAGCACCTCGCCGTTTACAATGAAGTTTTTCGCCATACCGCCGGATTCCACGGCGTTTGCGAATTTCAAAAAGTCCTGCAGCTTAATAAATTCCGTCGTGACCGGTACGTCGATCGGTCCATTCGCCAGCTTTTTTGTCACGCGCACCTTCATGTTCACGCACCTGCTTTCAGCCGCACCGGCAGCACCATGTATGAGAACTTGCCGCTGCCGTCGCACGGATTGAGCACGATCGGGCTCAGCCCGTTCACAAGCTCCAGCGAGACCTCCGGCGTCGGCACGGCGCGCAGGGCGTCCAGCAGATATTTGCAGTTGAAGCCGATCTCCAGGTCCTTGCCGTCGCCGGCAATGTCGCACACGTCGTGCGCCTCGCCGATGGTGCTGGTGGTACGGAAATCCGCCGTATTCTGCCCGAACCGGCAGCGCACCGGGCTTTTGATCTTTTCGGAGATGATGAGCCCCACGCGCTCAATGGAGTCCGTGAGCTGCGCGACGTTCGCCGTGACGCGGATGGGATTATCCTGCGGCAGCACCTTGCGCCAGTCAAGGAACTCGCCGTCGAGAATGCGGCAGACAAGCGTCGCATCGCCCATTTTAAAGAGAATGTGTTTCGTGCCCAGATAGATGACGGCGTCGTCGGTGTCGTCCGTCAGGATCTTTTCGCACTCCTTGAGCGCCGCCGCCGGCGCGACGAAGCGCAGCGTCCTTTGCAGCGGCTGCTCCGGGAAATAGCGCCGCAGCGCCAGCCGGTAGCCGTCCACCGCTACGACCGTGACGCTCTGGTCCTCAATTTCAAACAGGCAGCCCGTATGCACCGGGCGGGCAAAATTCTCACTGGCCGAGAAGATCGTGCCGGAGATCATTTCGCGCAGCTCCGGCTGCGGGATGTGCACGCCCTTTTCCGATTCCACGTCCGGCAGCTCCGGGTAATCGTCGGCGGAGGTCGCGGTGATGGTGAACGACGAGATGCCGCCGCGGATGGAGACCTTGAAGTTGTCGTCCACCTGCACGCTCACCACATCGTCCGGCAGCTTGCGGATGATGTCAAAGAAAAGACGCGCCGGCATGATGCACGCGCCGGGCTCCGCGATGTCGGCGTCCAGACCCACGGTGATGCCCGTTTCCAGATTGTAGCCCGTCAGCATGACTTTCACGCCGCCGGCTTTCAGCAAGATGCCCTCGAGCGCCGGGATGGCGCTCTTTTGCGCCACGGTCCGTGACGCGACCGAAATAGCCGAGACCAACCGCACTTTTTCACAGGTGAATTTCATTTCGCACCTCTTTCTCCCTTCTTTTACAGAAAGAAAGGAATATAGTTCGTAGTAAGACGTAGTAGGGCGTTTGATCTGTGGAAAACTGCCCTACGCGCTGTATTTTCAAGACCTTTTTATCAACAAGCCTGTGTGGATGATTTTGCCTTTATCAACAGGGGGGTTTGTGAAACTGTCGTTTCACGGTTTTTCACATTATGGGGGTAAACATTTTTTGAAAGCTGTGGATAACTTGTTTATTATGTTTACAAATGTGTGTTTTGGGCTGCGCCCACCCGTTTTTGCCATAATCGGCAAGTGGGCGCTTGCCCACCGTTCTTTCCTCAGTGTCTGCAACACTGCACCTGTGCCTCCGGCGGCCCATTCTTTTCTGCCTTGCCAGAA
>CAKTXB010000205.1 GCA_934630555.1 uncultured Oscillospiraceae bacterium | reverse complement strand
GCCGTGGCGGGTTCTACGACGTCAGGGCGCTTGATGTTGAGCTTTTTGCAGTCGTCAAAGAACGCGTCGGTGTAGAATTTGGCAATGTCCATGACGGACTTGTGCTCACGCCTGGCACCTTTGAGCATTTTATCTTCACCCTCATCGGCGTCGGACGTGAGATGGCCGACGTCGGTGATGTTCATGACGCGCTTGACCGGGTAGCCGATGTAACGGAGGTACTTTTCAAGCACATCCTCCATGATGTAGCTGCGGAGATTGCCAATATGGGCAAAGTGATAGACCGTTGGGCCGCAGGTATACATTTTGACAAGGTTCGGGTCACGCGGGATGAATTCTTCCTTTTGATGCGTTGCGGAATTATAGAGATACACGGCGTTTCCTCCTTTGATTACAGAAATTCCTGATCGTTCAGCTTTGCTTCCAAGCGGCAGATGCGCTGGGCGAGGCGTTCGAGCTCGAGCATAACGGGGTCCGGGGTGTGGATGTGGTCAAGCTTTTCGCCGCTGAGCTTGACGATACGGCCCGGCACGCCGACAACGGTGGCGTTTTCGGGTACTTCGCGCAGGACGACGGCATTGGCCGCGATGCGGGCGTTGTTGCCGACCTTGAACGGGCCGAGGACCTTGGCGCCCGCGCCGACCATGACGTTGTTGCCAAGCGTCGGGTGGCGCTTGCCAACGTCCTTGCCTGTGCCGCCGAGCGTGACGCCCTGATAGAGCAGGCAGTCATCGCCGATCTCAGCGGTCTCACCGATGACGATGCCGGTGCCATGGTCAATGACAAGGCGGCGGCCGATGGTGGCGCCGGGATGGATCTCGATGCCCGTCCACATCTTGGACCACTGCGAGATGGCGCGGGCAAGAAAGCGGCAGTGGTGCGTATGCAGCCAGTGCGCGATGCGGTAGTCGATGGTGGCGTGCAGGCCGTTATAGAGCAGCAGGATCTCTGCCACACTGCGTGCGGCGGGGTCGTTGCGCTTGTAGGCGCGGATGTCTTCGAGCAGGTGCATGATTCCTCCAAAAAATAAACCCGCCTCCTGATGTTGTATCAAGAGGCGGGTAAAAACTCGCGGTTCCACTCTGATTTTTTGCTTTGGCCTTGACGCGGCTTAGACGGGGTCATCCCCTTCGCTCCCGAATGCACTTCCCCTGCTTTTGGCGATCTCCGCTTGCAGCCAACGGCGGAAACTCTCTGACACGTCCGGCAGGATACTCTTTTCGATCACAGCGAATATGCAGTTTTTTGCAGCCACATCATAGCACGGCGCGGCGGCGGTGTCAAGTGTTGGAGGTCAGTCCTTCGGAAAGAGGATGCTCCAGTTCTTGACGAAGTATTCTACACCCGAGTAGATGGTGGTGACAAGAATGACGATGCTGACGACGAGGTCGAGCGTCGCGCTGCCGGGAATGGCCATCATGAGCAGCAGACCGACCATGGTACTGGCCGTTTTGATCTTACCGCTCCATGCAGCGGCGATGACCTTGCCGTTGTTGGCCGCGACCATGCGCAGGCCGGAGATGGCAAACTCGCGCGCAACGACGATGAACACGATCCAGTCGAGCATTCTGTCCTGCCCGACAAAGATGATGAGACAGGACGTGACAAGCAGCTTATCGGCCAGCGGGTCAAGGAATTTTCCGAAATCCGTGACCTGATTGCAGCGGCGGGCGATCTGGCCGTCAATGAAATCACTGAGGCTGGCAAGGGCAAACACACCGAGAGCGGCCCAACGCAGGTCGGCGTTTTCCGCGCTCAGGATGAGAAACACCATGAACAAGGGGATCAGTACAATGCGGACAAGGGTAATTTTGCTGGCGGTCGTCATTTGTTTTCTTCCTCCACTTCTCCAATGAGCTCGCCGTCACAGGTGTCGGTGACGGCGACGGCGACGAATGTGCCCGTGGGAACGGGCGTTTCGCTTGTGAACCAGAGCTTGCCGTCAATATCCGGCGAGTCGGCGTAGGTACGGCCATAGTAGGCCTCGTTTTCCTCGTCATAGCCTTCACAGAGCACCTGCATGGTCGTGCCGACGCGGGAGGCGTTGTAGTCGTCCATGATGCGCGATTGCAGCTCGGTGATGACGTCGGCGCGGTGCTGCGCGACCTCCTGCGGGGGGTATTCCATTTTGGCCGCGCGCGTGCCTTCCTCGGGTGAAAAGACAAAAGCACCGACGCGCTCCATACGCACCTCGCGTAAAAAGTCACACAGCTGCTCGAACTCTGCATCGCCCTCGCCGGGCAGGCCCGCGATGAGGCTGGTGCGCAGGACAAGGCCGGGGATGCGGCTGCGCAGCTTTTGCAGGAGCTGGCGCAGGTAACTGCCGCTGCCGCGGCGGTTCATCTTTTTGAGGATGTTGTCGTTGATGTGCTGGATGGGAATGTCGAGATACTTGACGATCTTCGGCTCGGAGGCAAGAACGTCAATGAGCGCGTCAGACATCTCATCGGGATAGAGGTAGTGGACACGCACCCAGACGATACCGTCGATCCTGCAAAGCTCCTGCAAAAGCTGTGCCAGACGGCGCTCACCGTAGAGGTCAAGGCCGTAGCGGCTGGTGTCCTGCGCGACAACGATGAGCTCTTTGACGCCGGAGGCGGCAAGCCCCTGCGCTTCCTTGAGCAGCGACTCCATGGGGCGGCTGCGGTACTTCCCGCGCAGCGACGGAATGACGCAGAACGCACAGTGGTTGTCGCAGCCTTCGGCAATTTTAAGATATGCGTAGTGGCGCGGCGTTGTGAGGATGCGGCCGCACTCCTGCAGGTCAGCATTGATGCTGTCAAACTCGGACACGCCGCTGCCGCTGAACAGCTGGCGGACGGCAGACACGACGTCGTAATAGGAGCCTGTACCGAGAATGCCGTCCACTTCGGGCAGCTCCTCGAGGATCTGCTGCTGGTAACGCTGGGCGAGGCAACCGGTGACAAGAATTTTACCGACCGTGCCGGCAGCCTTGCGCTGGGCGACGGCCAGGATGTTGTCGATGGCCTCGGATTTTGCGGAGTCGATGAAGCCACAGGTGTTGATGATGACCACATCACAGTTGTCAGGTTCTTCACAGATGGTATAGCCGGCCTGGCGGAGCAGGTAGAGCATCTGCTCGGCGTCGACCTGATTTTTGGCGCAGCCGAGGCTGATCATGCCAATGGATCCGTTCATAGGATGTCCTCCGGTTCGGAGATTTCAAGGTCTGCACGAAAGCGCGCAAGCGCGGCGCGGATGTCAGACCAGTTGTGGCCGCGGCGCAAAAGCGCGTCGACGGCCCGTTTGACGGTTTTTTCGTCGGCCTCACG
>CAKTXB010000204.1 GCA_934630555.1 uncultured Oscillospiraceae bacterium | reverse complement strand
TCTGATTTGTGTGCCGTAGGCACACAAATTCCACATTTGCAGTCTGAGCTGTATTTTTGCCGACGTACACGCCGCCGGCAAAAATGACTTTCATTTTATTTTGCGCCTGCGGGCGCAAAACTCTGCGAGGCTTTTGCGAGCTATCGTAATTTTGTGCTGAAGAGGGGAGCACATAGCGCCATGAAGCATTTGTTTATTATCAATCCGGCCGCGGGCAAGTATGACCACACGACGGAATACGCCACGACCGTGGAGCGCATCGGCAAGCGGCACGGGCTGGAATATGAGATCGCCCTGTCGACGGAGCCGGGCGCCTGCGAGCGGCTGGCGCGCGCGGCGGCCATGAGCGGGGAGGAACTGAGGATCTATGCCTGCGGCGGCGACGGCACGCTGAACGAGGTCGTAAACGGCACGGCGGGGTTTCCGAATGTGGCGGTGACGCATTTTCCGGGCGGGTCGGGCAACGACTTTATTAAGATCTTTTCAGAAACGGAGCCGTTCCACCATCTGGAGCGGCTGTTGGACTGCGAGGAGGCAAAGCTGGACCTGATCCGCTGCAACGGGCGGTATGCGGTCAACATCCTGTCGATGGGGCTGGATGCGCGCGTGGGCACGGAGATGGCGAAGTATAAGCATCTGCCGCTGGTGTCGGGCACGGGGGCGTATGTGCTGTCGCTGGGCGTGAATCTGATGAAGGGGCTGAGCCAGCGGTTCGTGATCCGGCTGGACGACGACGCGGAGGCGATCGACGGGCAGCAGACGCTGGTCTGCGTGTGCAACGGCCGGTGGTATGGCGGCGGGTTCAACCCGGTGCCGGACGCGGAGCCGGACGACGGGATATTGGATGTGCTGGTGGTGAAAAAGCTGTCTTTGGCGCGGGTATCGAGTCTGCTGAAAAAGTATCAGCAGGGGCGCTATCGCGAGGTGCCGGAGGCGATCTTGCACCGGCGCTGCCGCGCGGTGACGATCGGATGCGACAAGCCGTCGGTGGTGAATGTGGACGGCGAGGCGCTGTTTACGACCGAGGCGCGGATCGAGGTCGTTCCAAAGGCGCTGCGGTTCTTTTATCCAAAGGGTCTTGGCTACAGCGCGGCAAAATTCACAGAAACGACATAAAATTCCCGAAAAACCCTCTTGACATTTGCGTCAATCCGGGTATTATATATCATGTTAGCACTCGAAAGAACAGAGTGCTAAAAACGAGTGCACACAGCGGCGCGAGCCGCACCGCATAGATTCAAGGAGGTAATCGTTATGAAACTGAAGCCGCTGGCAGACAATGTGCTGCTGAAGAGCTTTGAAGCGGAGGAAAAGACCGCTTCCGGCATTATCCTTTCCACCGCGACGAAGGAAAAGTCCGTGGTGTCCGAAGTTGTGGCCGCCGGCCCGGGCACGAAGGACGCGCCCATGACCGTGAAGGCGGGCGACCGCGTGATCACCGGCAAATTTGCAGGCCAGGAGCTGAAGCTGGACGGCGAGGATTACGTCATCTGCAAGCTGAGCGACCTTTTGGCAGTTGTTGAATAAAGGAGAGAGTCATCATGGCAAAACAGATCATTTATGGCGAGGAAGCCCGCAAGTCTTTGCAGTCCGGCATTGACCAGCTGGCCAATACCGTGAAAGTAACGCTTGGCCCGAAGGGCCGCAACGTGGTGCTGGGCAAGAAGTTCGGCGCTCCGCTCATCACCAACGACGGCGTGACCATCGCCAAGGATGTGGAGCTGGAGGACGCATTCCAGAACATGGGCGCGCAGCTGGTGCGCGAGGTCGCGACCAAGACGAACGACGCAGCCGGCGACGGCACGACGACCGCGACCGTCCTGGCGCAGGCCATCATCCGCGAGGGGCTGAAGAACGTTTCCGCCGGCGCGAACCCGATGGTGATGCGCAAGGGCATGGAAAAGGCTGTGGCCACGGCAGTGGAGGCCATCAAGGCGAACTCCGAGCCGGTGAAGGGCAGCGAGGATATTGCAAGAGTCGGCGCGGTCTCTTCCGGCGACGAGTCCGTTGGCAAGCTGATCGCGGAGGCGATGGAGAAGGTCACGGCCTCCGGCGTGATCACGATCGAGGAATCCAAGACGGCGGAAACGGGTCTGGAGGTCGTGGAAGGCATGCAGTTTGACCGCGGCTATATCTCCCCGTATATGGTGACGGACACCGACAAGATGGAAGCCATTGTGGACGATCCGTATATCCTGATCACCGACCGCAAGATCTCGTCGATCCAGGAGATCCTGCCGCTGCTGGAGCAGATCGTGAAGGGCGGCCAGAAGCTGTTCATCATTGCCGAGGACGTGGAGGGCGACGCACTGTCGACGCTGCTGGTGAACCGTCTGCGCGGCAGCTTCAACTGCGTGTGCGTGAAGGCGCCGGGCTTCGGCGACCGCCGCAAGGAAATGCTGAAGGACATCGCGGTGCTGACCGGCGGCACGTATGTGTCGAGCGAGCTGAACATGGCGCTGACCGATGTGCAGCTGTCTGATCTGGGCCGTGCCCGTCAGATCAAGGTCTCCAAGGACAACACGGTGATCGTGGACGGCATGGGCGACGCGAACGAGATCAAGGCACGTGTGGCCGAGATCCGCAACACGCTGGCCGTGACGACGTCGGACTACGACAAGGAGAAGCTGCAGGAGCGTCTGGCAAAGCTGGCCGGCGGCGTGGCCGTCATCCGGGTCGGCGCGCAGACCGAGGTGGCCATGAAGGAGCAGAAGCTCCGCGTGGAGGACGCGCTGAACGCAACGCGTGCGGCTGTGGAAGAAGGCATCGTGGCCGGCGGCGGCACGGCGTATGTCAACGCCATCCCGGCAGTCGAGAAGCTGGTCGCAAAGCTCGCCGGCGATGAAAAGACCGGCGCGCAGATCATTGCGAAGGCGCTGCAGGCGCCGATCCGCCAGATCGCGGAGAACGCGGGCGTGGACGGCTCCATCGTTTTTGACAAGATCCGTTCCAGCCGCAAGGTCGGCTATGGCTACAACGCGTACACCGAAACGTACTGCGACATGATCCCGTCCGGCATTGTGGACCCGACGAAGGTCACGCGCTCGGCGCTGGAGAACGCAGTGTCCATCTCCGCGTGCGTGCTGACGACCGAGTCGCTGGTGGCCGACAAGCCCGATCCTCAGGCAGATGCGGCGATGGCCGCGGCTGCACAGGGCGGCGGCATGGGCGGCATGTACTAAGCCCGGGCAGGCATTGCCAAAAAAAACAGGGCCCCGGCGCGGAAGCTCCGCACCGGGGCTGAGCGCGTCAAAAAAGTGTTTTTGACACGCTTTCAAACGCGAACCGCTGCGCTGGGTCCGCGTTTGAGAAGGCTTGCGCCATG
>CAKTXB010000203.1 GCA_934630555.1 uncultured Oscillospiraceae bacterium | reverse complement strand
CCACAGTCTGTGCCCGCGCAATACACGCCCTTTTACAGCAATGATTATAGCACCGCGCTGGCAAATATGCAAGCAGTATGTTGATGAAAACAAGCAACTCATCCGGGCGTATCAAAAACACAGAACCAAAACAGAAAGGCTGTGATGAAGCATAATGGCCAAGACACAGGATGTCATGTACGGCAAAACACTGCGAAAGAGCTTTGCAAAGCATGAGGAGATCCTTCCGATCCCGAATATGCTGAAAATTCAGAAGGACTCTTATGAGTGGTTTCTGAACGAAGGTCTGCACGAGGTTTTCAAGGACGTTGACACCATCAGTGACTACACCGGCAATCTCGAGCTGAGCTTTTTGGACTACAGCATGAACGAGCCGCCGAAGTACACGGTGGAGGAGTGCAAAGAGCGCGACGCAACCTATGCAAAGCCCATCAAGGTGCGTGTGCGGCTGCACAACAAGGAAACGGGCGAAATTAAGGATCAGGAGATCTTCATGGGCGATTTCCCGCTCATGACGAACGGCGGCACGTTTGTTATCAACGGCGCAGAGCGCGTCATCGTTTCGCAGATCGTCCGCAGCCCCGGTATGTACTATGGCGACGAAGTGGACAAGGCAGATCAGCATATCTACTCGGCAACGGTCATTCCATATCGCGGCGCGTGGCTGGAATATGAAACGGACCTCAACAGCGTGGCCTACGTTCGCATCGACAAGAACCGCAAAATTCCTGTAACGTGCCTCATCCGCGCGCTGGGCGTTTCCAGCGACGCGCAGATCAAGGAGCTGTTCGGCGAGGACCCGTTCATTCTGGCGACACTGGAAAAGGATACCTGCAAGACCCGTGAGGAGTCGCTGCTGGAAATTTACCGCCGCCTGCGTCCGGGCGAGCCGCCCACAGTCGAAAGCTCGGAGGAGTACCTCAACGCACTGTTCTTTGATGCACGCCGCTATGATGTGTCCAAGGTCGGCCGTTATAAGTTCAATAAGAAGATGGACATCTGGAGCCGTCTTTCCGGCCAGACGCTGGCCAAGCCCATTGCCGACCCCATGACGGGCGAGATCCTGGCGATGGACGGCGAGGTCATTACGCGCGACAAGGCGCATGAGATCTCGGCGCGCGGCGTGAACGAGGCGGTCATCCGCATCGACGAGCGCGAGGTCAAGGTGTTCTCGAACGGCATGGTCGACATGAAGAATTTCGTGGACTTTGACCCGGCAGAGTATGGCATTCGCGAGAAGGTCTGCTTCAGCGTACTGCGCGAGATGCTGCAGACGGTTCCGGCGGACGGCTGGAAGGACGCCATTGAGGAGCGCCGTGACGAGCTGCTGCCCAAGCACATCACAAAGGACGACATTCTTGCGTCCATGAACTATATGTTCTGCATGATCCAGGGCGCCGGCACGACGGACGATATTGACCATTTGGGCAACCGCCGGCTGCGCTGTGTAGGTGAGCTGCTGCAGAACCAGTTCCGTGTGGGCTTCACGCGGTTGGAGCGTGTTATTCGCGAGCGCATGACCATTCAGGATCTGGACGTGGTCACGCCGCAGAGCCTCATTAACATCCGGCCTGTGACGGCGGTCATTAAAGAATTCTTCGGTTCTTCCCAGCTGTCACAGTTTATGGACCAGAACAACCCGCTGGCAGAGCTGACGCACAAGCGCCGTCTGTCGGCACTTGGCCCGGGTGGTCTGTCGCGGGAACGCGCTTCGTTCGATGTTCGCGACGTTCACTACTCGCACTACGGCAGAATGTGCCCGATCGAGACGCCGGAAGGTCCGAACATCGGCCTGATCAACTATCTGTCGTCTTATGCGCGCATCAATGAGTATGGCTTTATTGAAGCGCCGTTCCGCAAGATCGACAAGGAAACCGGCAAGGTCACGAATGACGTGGAGTATATGACTGCCGATGTGGAAGATGATTACTACGTGGCGCAGGCGGCTGAGCCGCTGGATGAGGAAGGCCGCCTCGCGAATGCGCGTGTGACGTGCCGTCACCGTGACGAGATCATTTCTGTTGAGCGCAGCATGATCGACTATGTGGACGTGTCGCCGAAGATGATGACATCCATTGCAACGGCGTTCATTCCGTTCCTGGAGAACGACGACGCGAACCGCGCGCTCATGGGCGCGAACATGCAGCGTCAGGCCGTGCCGCTGATGGTTACAGAAGCGCCGATCGTTGCCACCGGTATTGAGCACAAGTGCGCGGTCGACTCCGAGGTCTGCATCACAGCAAAGGATGACGGTGTGGTGACGGCGGTTTCGGCTGACCACATCTCTGTTCGCTACGATAACGGCAATATTCAGGACTTTACGCTTACAAAATTTGCACGCTCCAACCAGGGCACGTGCATCAACCAGCGCCCGATCGTGGCGACAGGGGAGCGTGTGGAAAAGGGCCAGGTCATTGCCGACGGCCCCTCCTGTTCGCAGGGTGAGATCGCACTGGGCAAGAACGTGCTCATCGGCTTTATGACGTGGGAAGGCTACAACTACGAAGACGCCATCCTGCTCAACGAGCGTCTGGTGCGGGAGGACGTATTCACGTCTATCCATATTGAAGAATATGAGACCGAATCCCGTGATACGAAGCTCGGGCCGGAGGAGATCACCCGGGATATTCCGAACGTGGGCGAGGATACGCTGAAGGATCTGGATGAGAACGGCGTGATCCGCATTGGTGCGGAGGTCACGTCGGGCGACTACCTCGTTGGCAAGGTCACGCCGAAGGGCGAAACGGAGCTGACGGCGGAAGAGCGTTTGCTGCGCGCCATCTTTGGCGAAAAGGCGCGCGAGGTGCGCGACTCCTCGCTGAAGGTGCCGCACGGCGAAGCCGGTATCATCGTGGATGTGAAGGAGTTTACCCGCGAGAACGGCGACGAGCTGGCGCCGGGCGTCAACAAGGTCGTGCGCGTGTATATTGCGCAGAAGCGGAAGATCTCCGTCGGTGATAAGATGGCGGGCCGCCACGGCAACAAGGGCGTTGTTTCCCGCATTCTGCCGCAGGAGGATATGCCGTTCCTGCCGGATGGCACGCCGCTGGACATCGTGCTGAACCCGCTGGGCGTGCCGTCGCGTATGAACATCGGTCAGGTGCTCGAGGTCCATCTGGGCTATGCGGCGCATTCACTGGGATGGAAGGTCGCAACGCCGATCTTTGACGGCGCGAACGAGAAAGAGATCCGCGAACTGCTTGTGCAGGCCGGTGTTGCTGAGGACGGTAAGAGCGTTCTGTACGATGGCCGCACGGGCGAGGCGTTTGATCAGCGCGTGACGGTCGGCTATCCGTATTACCTCAAGCTCCACCATCTGGTGGATGATAAGATCCATGCCCGTTCCACCGGCCCGTAC
>CAKTXB010000202.1 GCA_934630555.1 uncultured Oscillospiraceae bacterium | reverse complement strand
GCTGCCGGGAACGCTATCTTGCGGCATATGACTACTTTCAAACCGAGCTGCGGCATACGGGCGCCGCTGCCCGACAGTGCCGCAGCACTCAGGATGCCGAAGCGGCGCTGCAGGCTGGGCAGATGGGGGTGTTCTTCTCCATTGAAGGCGCCGAGTCGCTGAATTGCGACCCGGGCTTGCTTGAAAGCGCCCATGCGCAGGGCGTGCGCATGGTGAACCCGGTGTGGAACCATGAAAACGCGCTGGCTGGCAGCTGCGTAACGGGCGGCGGCTTTACACCGCAGGGGCTGGATTTCTGCCGCGCGGCAGAGCGCCTTGGCGTTTTGCTGGATGTGAGCCATCTGTCTGACCGCGGCTTCTGGCAGCTGTGTGAGCACGCGAGCCGCCCATTCGTGGCCAGCCATTCCAACGCGCGCGCCGTGTGTGCGCATCCGCGCAACCTGACGGACGAACAATTCCGGGCGCTGTGCGACTGCGGCGGCGTGGCGGGTGTGAACCTTTACGCCGATTTCCTGCGCGAGGACGCCCCGGCTACGCTGGACGACGTCTACCGTCACATCGACCATTTCTTAGAACTGGGCGGTGACGGACATCTTTGTCTCGGCGGCGATCTGGATGGCTGCGAGCGTCTGCCAGAGGGCTTTGGCGGCGTGAATGATTATCGTAAATTACAGGACTATCTGCATGCGCGCGGCTACGCGGAGGCGGTGCTGGAAAACCTGTTCTACAAATCCCTGATGAAGGTCGTGAAGTTATGTACTATGTAAGCACAAGAGATTCCTCCCTGCGTCTGACGGGCGCACAGGCCATTGTTCAGGGCCTGAGCCGCGATGGCGGCTTGCTGCTGCCGGAGTACATCCCGCAGCTGGAAAACGGCGCGCTGGAGCGTCTGGCAGCCCTGCCGTATGCCAAACGCGCGGCGGCGGTCATGGCGCTGTATCTGGATGAATTTACGAAGGACGAGCTGTGCGGCTATGCCGAAAAGGCATATGGCCCGCAGAAATTCGACACCCCGGCCGTTGCGCCGCTCGTGAAAGTCGGCGACCGCACGCACGTGCTGGAGCTCTGGCACGGGCCAACGTGCGCGTTTAAGGATATGGCGCTGCAAATGCTGCCGTATCTGCTTACGGCCTCCCTGCGCAAAACGGGTGAAGAAAAGACAGCCTGTATCCTTGTGGCCACGTCCGGCGACACGGGCAAGGCCGCGCTCGAGGGCTTCCGCGATGTGCCGCACACCAAGATCCTTGTTTTCTACCCGCGCGACGGCGTGTCTGATGTGCAGAAGCTGCAAATGGTCACGCAGGAGGGCGAAAACGTCGGCGTATGCGCTGTGGAAGGCAACTTTGACGACGCACAGACCGGCGTGAAGAAGATCTTCTCCGACGAAGCAGTGCGCCAGACATTGGCGGAACACGGCTGCTTCTTCTCGTCGGCAAACTCTATCAACTGGGGGCGTGTGCTGCCGCAGATCGCCTATTATGTTTCGGCCTACTGCGACCTGCTGGCCTCTGGGCAGATCACGGCCGGCCAGACGGTGAACGTCTGTGTGCCCACAGGCAATTTTGGCAATATCCTTGCGGCGCTGTACGCGAAGAACATGGGCGTGCCGTTCGGCAAGCTCATCTGCGCGTCAAATGCAAACAATGTCCTGACAGACTTTATCCGCACGGGCGTTTATGACCGCAACCGCCCGTTCTACTGCACGACGTCGCCGTCGATGGACATCCTCATTTCGTCGAACCTGGAACGTCTTTTGTATCTGCTCACCGGCTCAGATGAAGCGGTGCGCGGCTATATGCAGCAGCTGGCTGATACGGGCCGCTATGCGGTTTCAGCGGACGTGCTGGAAAAGATCCAGCAGCAGTTTGCCTGCGGCTTCTGTGACGATCACGGCACGGAAAAAACCATTGCCGACGTGTTTGCCGACTGGGATTATCTGCCCGATACGCATACGGCAGTCGCATGGAACGTGCTGCGCGGTTATCGCACACAGACGGGCGACCAGACGCCGACCATTCTCGTTTCCTCGGCCAGCCCCTTTAAGTTCTGCACGAGCGTGCTGAACGCGCTGGGAGTCCATACGCACCGCCCGGGCGTACAGGTCATTCAGCAGCTTGCTGAAGTGAGCGGACGGCCTGCACCGGCGCCGCTGGCGGCACTGGCCGGCAAGGCGGTACGCTTTGACCGCTGCACAACAAAGGATAAGATGGCGGATGCGGCGTTGGAGCTGCTGCTCTGATGGCGCTGTATGCGATCGGCGATCTGCATTTGTCGCTGGCTACGGACAAGCCCATGGATGTGTTCGGCGGCCGCTGGGAAGGGTATGTGGAGAAACTCCGCGCCGGCCTGTCCGTGATCGGCCCGGAGGACACGACCGTGCTGCTGGGCGATTTGAGCTGGGCCATGGAGCTGGATAAGGCTGTGGAGGACTTTTCGTTCATCTCCGCCATCCCGGGCCGCAAGATCATCCTGAAAGGAAACCACGATTACTGGTGGACCACAGCGGCAAAGTTTTACCGCTTTTGCGCGGAACACGAGTTTCAGCAAATGGAAGTCCTGCACAACAACTGCTGGCTGTATGGTGACGTGGCCCTTTGCGGCACGCGCGGCTGGTTTTATGAGGAAGAGAAGCAGGGCACACATGACGAAAAGGTATTCCGGCGGGAGCTTTCCCGGCTGGAGGCGTCGCTGCGCGCGGCGGGTGAGCATGAAAAGATCTGCTTTCTCCATTACCCGCCCAAATATCAGGGCTATGTGTGCACACCCATTCTGGAGCTGTTGGAGGAGTACGGCGTGAAGCGGTGCTATTACGGCCATCTGCACGCTGAAAGCTTGCGCCTGGCGTTTCAGGGGCGCAGCCACGGCTGCGACTTCCGGCTGGTGTCTGCTGATTATGTAAACTTTGAACCGGTAAAAATCATAAATTGATGAAAAATATAAAATATATGTGGAAAAATTCATAATTGTCTGCTATGATAATGCAGATTCAAAATTGGTGAACTACGGTCAGAGCCGGCCGCACCATAGTAGGAGGAAAACAAGTTATGAACGTAAAGAGCGTAGAAAAAGAAAAGGGCAATGCCAAGGTCGTTGTCGAAATTGAGAAGGCGGAATTCAACGATGCACTGAACAAGGCGTATGCCAAGTGCCGCAAGAGCATTGCTATTCCGGGCTTCCGCAAGGGCAAGGCCCCGCGCAAGGTCGTGGAGAGCATGTACGGTGCGACCGTGTTCTATGAGGATGCTGTCAATGAGATTTTCCCGGAGATCTACGCGCAGGCTGTGGAGGCACAGGAGCTGAAGGCAGTCGGTACGCCCTCCGTTTCCGATATGGACACCGATGAAAACGGCAATGTTGTGCTGACTGTGACAACGGAGCTGTATCCCGAAGTGACGCTTGGCGCGTACAAGGGACTGGAAGTGGAAAAGCCCACCGTTACCGTTTCCAAGGCGGATGTGGACGCTGAGGTCGCCCGCATGGCCGAGCGCA
>CAKTXB010000201.1 GCA_934630555.1 uncultured Oscillospiraceae bacterium | reverse complement strand
GACGTGACGGTGCCGAAATTCGTGGCGGCCATGAAGCAGCTCGGCTTTGCGGGCGTGATGGAGGTGGCCGTGGGCGCGGACATCTGCGCCATTGAGGAAGCGCGCGACTTTTTGGAAAAGGTGCCGCAGGAGCAGCGGTTCATGGCGACGTCGTGCTGCCCGTCGTGGCGGATGATGGCGCGGCGGCTGTTCCCGGACGAGTCGGGCAACATTTCCATGACGTATACGCCGATGGTGTATACGGCGCGGCTGGCCAAGCGCGAGCATCCGGGCTGCAAGGTGGTGTTCATTGGGCCGTGTGCGGCGAAGAAGCTGGAGGCGATGGACCAGGACATCCGCACGGATGTGGATTTTGTGCTCACCTATGAAGAACTGATGGGCATTTTTGAGGCGAAGGAGATCGACTTTGCCGCGCTGGAAGCCGGCGAGGATCTGACGGACGGCACCGGCTCGGGCCGCGGCTTTGCGGTGGCGGGCGGCGTTGCCACGGCGGTGGAGGCCATCATCGAGGCCAAGCACCCGGGGCAGGAGGTCAAGACGCAGCGCGCGGACGGACTGCGCGAGTGCCGGAAGCTGCTGATGCTGGCGAAGGCCGGGCGGCTGGACGGGTATCTGCTGGAGGGCATGGCGTGCCCCGGCGGGTGCGTGGCAGGCGCGGGCACGGTGATCGCCGCGCCGAACGCGGCCAAACAGCTGATGAAGCATATGCGCGCAGCGACGAGAGCCCGTATCGCGATCTGGCGGACAGGTTAAACAGCTGAAAAGCATTGAAACAGAGCGAAAAACAGGAGCAAAGACCATGAAAAACAAAACAAGAAAGATCGTGCGGACGGCGGTGCTGCTGGCAGTGCTGCTGGCCTTGCAGGCCGGAACGAAGGCGGCCGGGCAGCTTGTGACGGGCTCGTGCGTGAACGCGGTCCTGGCGCTGGCGGCCTGGATGGCGGGCCTTTGGGGCGCGCTGGCCGTGGCGTTTTTATCGCCGTTTGCGGCGTTTTTGCTGGGCGTGGGGCCGCAGCTGATCGCCATTGTGCCGGCCATTGCGGTGGGCAATATGGCGTATGTCTGGGCGCTGAGCCGGGCAAAAACGGCGCGGGGGCGGCTGATCGCATGGCCGGCGGCGTCGGCTTTGAAGTTTGCGGTACTGTATTTGCTGGTGGTAAAGCTGCTGTGCAGCGTGCTGCCGCTGGCGGAAAAGCAGGCGGCCGTATTTTCGGCCATGTTCTCGTGGCCGCAGCTGGCGACGGCGCTCATTGGCGCGGCGGCGGCGATGGTGCTGGCGCCGGTGCTGAAAAAGGCGCTGCATTGAGGAAGCCGTCTGAAAGACAATAAAGGCAATACCGCACAATTGCGTCGGCGCGCTTTGGCGGATCTTTTCCGCCAATTCTGCGGCTTGAAAAGTTTGAAATACATACAGTATTCCTGCGCTTTTCAAGCCTTGACCTGGCGAAAAATCTCTCGCCGAAGTTGCTTGCCGAATTGCGCGGTGTTGCCTAAAAAGAAAAACGGCTGCGGGCGCGGGGGCGCCGCGCGGCTTTATGGAGAAAGGAACGAAGCCCATGTATCAGGTCACATTCCGCTTTGAAAACAATGCGCCGGAGGTGGTGGCGACAGCGGCGCCGGATTCGACGCTTCTGGACGTGGCGCGCAGTGCGAACGTCGCCATTGACGCGCCGTGTTCCGGCAACGGCTCGTGCGGCAAATGCCGTGTGAAGCTGGTGGAGGGCACGGTGGACGGGCCGAAAACCGGCCATATCACGGAGGAGGAATACGCCGAGGGGTGGCGGCTGAGCTGCGCGAGCAAGGTCGTGTCCGACGTGGTGGTGATGGTGCCGGATATTGCGTCGGCCTATCAGAGCCGGATGAAAACGGCGGACCTTTCCTCGCCGGAGGAGCTGGAAATTTTCCGGGCGCTGGAGGAAAAGGTACACGCGGCAGGCATTGCGTATGAAAATACATTCGTGCAGAAGCGCGTGGAGATGGACGAGCCGACGCTGGACGACACGATGCCGGACACGGAGCGCTTTTGCCGCGCAGCCGAGGCGGCGTTCGGCTGCGGCGCGGTGCGGCTGCCGTATTTTGTGGTGAAGAAGCTGGCGCACACGCTGCGCGAAGCGGCGTTCAAGGTTTGGGCCGCGGGCACGCTGGACGGCGGCGTTTTGACCGTGCTGGATGTGACGGCGGACGAGCAGCCGATGTACGGCTGTGCCATCGACATCGGCACCACGACCGTAACGGGCGTGCTGCTGGATCTGAAAACGGGCGAAATTAAGGCCAAGGCGTCGTCCGGCAACGGGCAGATCCGGTATGGCGCGGACGTCATCAACCGGATCGTGGAGCAGCAGAAGCCGGGCGGCGTGGCGCGGCTGCAGGACGCGATCGTAAAGGAAACGCTGCTGCCGCTGATGGCGGTGATGTGCAAGGCCGCCGGCACGACGGCGGGGCGCATTTTGCGGATGACGATCGCATCGAATACGACGATGAACCATCTGCTGCTGGGCGTGGACGCGAACCCGGTGCGCATGGAGCCGTATATCCCGACGTTCTTCCAGTGGGACGGGCTGCGGGCGCAGGATCTGAAGCTGGCGGCGAACCCGGCGGCGCAGGTGCGGCTGGCGCCGAACATCGGCTCGTATGTGGGCGGCGATATTACGGCGGGCGCGTTTACGACAGGGCTTTGGGACCAGGACGAGTTCTCGCTGTTCATTGACCTGGGCACGAACGGCGAGTTGGTGTTCGGCAACCGCGATTTTATGATGTCGTGCGCGTGCTCGGCCGGGCCGGCGTTTGAGGGCGGCGACATTTCGTGCGGGATGCGCGCGACGGACGGCGCCATTGAGGCCGTGACGATCGAGAAGGAAAGCATGACGCCGACGCTCAAGATCGTGGGCGAGGCGGGGCAGAGGCCGGTGGGCCTTTGCGGCTCGGGCATTATTGACGTGATCGCGGAGCTGTATCGCACGTCGATCATTTCGGCGAAGGGGCAGTTTGTGCGCGAGGGCGCGCGTGTGAAGCGCGACGAGCACGGCATGGGCCGGTATGTGCTGGCGACGGCGGCAGAGAGCGAGACCGGACGCGAGATCGCCATTACGGAGGTGGACATTGAATCGTTCATCCGGGCGAAGGCGGCCATTTTCTCGGCCATTCACACGATGCTGGCGTCGCTGGACATGGACGTGAGCGTGCTGGAGCACGTGTATGTGGCAGGCGGCATTGGGTCTGGCATCAACATGGAAAACGCGGTGCGGATCGGGATGCTGCCGGACATTGACCGGTCGCTGTTTGAATATGTGGGCAACTCGTCGCTGGCGGGCGCGTATGCGATGACGCGGTCGGACGCGGCGAACGAGAAGGTGCACGAGCTGGCGCAGGGCATGACGTATCTGGAGCTTTCGACCCATCCGGGGTATATGGACGAGTTTGTGGCGGCGTGCTTCCTGCCGCACACGGACGCGGGGCTGTTCCCATCGAGCGTGCAGGAGTAAGAAATGGACGTACAGAACAACAAAGAGC
>CAKTXB010000200.1 GCA_934630555.1 uncultured Oscillospiraceae bacterium | reverse complement strand
GAGAACATACCCTTCTTCATCTCGCCGCCGTACCAGGTGTTGATGATGACCTGCTCACGGGAGGTGATGTTGAAGGCGGCGCAGGTCTCGGAGTTGAGGCCCAGCTCCTTGTAGTTTTCGACCTTGGCCTTGGAGGCGTTGTAGACGACGAAGTCCGGCTCAAAGTTCGCAAGCTCTTCCTCGGTCGGGCGGATGAACATGTTGGTGACGAAATGTGCCTGCCAGGCCACTTCCACGATGAAGCGGATGGCCATGCGGGTGTCATGGTTTGCACCGCAGAACGCATCGACGACGAACAGGCGCTTGTTGCACAGCTCCTTGACGGCCAGCTCCTTGACGGTGGCCCAGGTGCTTTCGCTCATGGGGTGGTTGTCGTTCTTATAGGCTTCGGAGGTCCACCAGACGGTGTTTTTGGAGTTGGCGTCTTCGACAATGTACTTGTCTTTGGGGGAACGGCCGGTGTAGATGCCGGTCATGACGTTCACAGCGCCAAGCTCGCTGACCTGACCCTTTTCGTAGCCCTCCAGACCGGGCTTCGTCTCTTCCGCAAACAGCACGTCGTAGGACGGGTTGTGGACGATCTCGGTCACGCCGGTGATGCCATACTTCTGCAGATTCAGTTCGGACATATATCGTTACCTCTTTCTAAAAAAATTGTTTGTTCAGGGTGAAAGCCATCTCTCACCAAATAGCAGTATACCATGGTTTTCGCATAATTTCTATAGAAATTTTCAGATTTACAAAAAGATTTTGTTCCGAAAACACAGTTTTTTATTACGGCCCGGCAATCATTATGAAAGCGGGCAAAAACACAAAGAAAATGTGTGGTTTTTTGTTGAAAACACAGAACGCGGCTTGGCAGCGGCGCGGCGGCATACAAAAAAATGCAGAAAAACGCAGCGCCGGGGTCCGGCGCTGCGAGGGGGTTTGATGATTTGCGGTATGGCGGCGGGTGCGCCGTCTTACAGATACTCTGCTGCGAGCCGGCTCGAACGAAGGCCCGGCGAAGCGGGGGCGGCTGAGGAACGTCAGGACTTGCCGTTCCGGAACTGCTTTTGCAGCCAGTCCTTGCCGTCGACGAAGCGGGAGACGATGTAGGACACGACGTAGTCGCCGGCGGAGTTGACCATGGTGGCCGGGGGATCGACGAGGTTGCCGAGGGCCAGAGCGATGGGATAGGCTACGGCGAGGTGGTCGGGGAAGAAGATGGTGCACAGCACCAGCTCGCCCGTGCCGCCGCCGCCCGGGATGCCGGACATGGCAACGGACGAGAACACGGCCACGATGATGGCAAGGATCGCGCGGCCGGTGGTGAAGTCCTGACCGAACATACCGAAGAGGAACGCGACTTTAATGATGGCGGACATGGCCGAGCCGTCCATGTGCATGGTGGCGCCCATGGGCACGACGATGTTGGTGACGTCCTTGGAGATGCCGGTCTCCTCCGCGACCTCCATGTTGGTGGGGATGGTGGCGACGGACGAGCACGTGCCAAAGCTGACGGCCGCCGGGCGGAACAGCTTGGAGAACATGAGCTTTGCCGCGCCCTTACCGCCGCCGAAGCGGGCGTAGATGGGGAAGGAGACGAACATATACACAAAGCTCAGGGTGTAGTAGATGAGCAGGGTGCGGGAATAGTCGCCGATGAGCTCGGGGCCGTAGGACGCGACGAGGTAGGCGAAGAAGCCGAAGAAGCCGATGGGCGCGTAGTAGGTGATGAGCTTGACGGTCTTCATGATGCAGGTCGTCACGTCTTCCAGCAGCTGGGCCGTTTTCGTTTTCGGGCCGCCGGCCATCTGCACGCCGAAGCCAAACAGGATGGCCGCGACGATGAGCGGGAGAATGGCGCGGCGGCTCCACAGCTCGGTAAAGTCGGGCTTGGTGAAGAAGTTGATGATCATGTCGGACAGGCCGAGCGTTTCGCCGATCTCGCCCTCGACAAGGACCTCATAGGTGCCGATGACGGGCGGGATGAGGCGCACGACGATGTAGGTGATGACCGCGGCGATGGCGGCTGTGATGAGGAAGGTGGCGACGGTGACGCCCATGATCTTGCCGGCGCGCCGGGCGCTTTTCATGTTGGCGATGGCCGACGAGATGGAGCAGAACACCATGGGCACGACGACGCAGAACATGAGGTTCACGAACACGGTGCCGATGGGCTCGAGGACCATGGCGCCCTTGGAAACGACCTCGCCGGCGTCATTGTAGACGGCGGGCCAGAACGCGCCGGTGATGCAGCCGGCGACGATGCCGACGAGCATACAGATCAGAAATCCGTAGTTTTTCAGAAAGCTTCCTTTTTTCATGTTCTTTTTTCTCCTTCAAATCTCATTTTTCAGCAATTCTTTGGGGAATACCTCGCCGCGGGCCACGAGCCGGGCCGGGCCTGTTAAGAATAAGTCGCGCGCCGCGCCGCTTTGCGCCGTCACGTCCATTGTCAAAACGCCGCCGCGCATTTGAGCGCGGACGGTCTGGCCGCTGACGCGGCCCTGCAGGGTGAGCACGGCGGCGACGGAGCCGGTGCCGGTGCCGCAGGCGTAGGTGAAGTCCTCCACCCCGCGTTCGTAGGTCGCTTCGAGGAAGGCATCCGGGCCGGTCAGCTCGAAAAAGTTGACGTTGGCCCCCTTGGGCAGCTGCGGGTGGGCGCGCAGGGCGCGGCCATAGGACAGCAGTGCGGCGGGGTCGGCCTTGGCGAGGCCGGGATACTCCACAACGAGGTGCGGCAGGCCGGGGCTGCCAAGCTCGACATAGGCGCAGACAAATGTGCGGCCGCAGGCTTCGAGCCGGAGGCCGGTCCGCAGCACCGTGGGGTCGGGCAGGCGGATGCGGTACTGGTCGGCGGCGATGCGCAGGCCGGTGACAAGGCCCGCTGTGGTCTGGATGCGCTGTGTGGGGCCGGAGAGGCCGGTCTCATAGCCGTAGCGGCAGATGCAGCGCGCGCCGTTGCCGCACATTTCACCGAGCGAGCCGTCGGAGTTATAAAAGCGCATGGTGAAATCGGCGCTGTCGGACGGGAGGACGGCCATGAGGCCGTCGGCGCCGAGGCCGAAGCGGCGGTGGCACAGGGCGCGGGCCAGCTGCGGCAGCCGGTCAGGGTCCAGCGGGGCGCGGACGCCATCGAGGATGATGAAGTCGTTGCCGGCGCCATTCATTTTGGTAAATTGCATCCGGACAGCCTCCTTTGGTTTCTGCTATTCCATTATACCGGCATTTTTTGCGCTGTAAACAGAATATAGTGCTCAATATATTGCAAAAAATGCCGGCGTGGAAAGAAACGGGATTTGACAATCGCGGTGCGGGCCGATACAATAGAGAAGCAAAACAAGAAATGGAGCGAAAGAGGCGTTTTTTATGCAGACCTGCTATAATTGCGGCCAACAGGTGGCGGACGACGTGCTCATCTGCCCGAATTGCGGCGCGCTGGTGAAGCGGTATACGGACGCGCCGCGGCGCGCGGCGGATGCGGCGTTTGACGACGCGCCGGCACAGGAACAGACGAGCGCGCCGCGCGGACGGGTGTATAC
>CAKTXB010000199.1 GCA_934630555.1 uncultured Oscillospiraceae bacterium | reverse complement strand
GCGCGATGTCGAGCAGCTTCGTGCGGTCCTCGTAATCGCGCGGAAAGAACGTCAGCAGATCGTAGAGCGTGTGCACGCCCAGCTTTGCAAACAGCCCCGCCCGCACGGTGCTCACCCCGCGCAGCGCGTTCACCGGCGCGTAAAGATCGAGCGGCTGTTCCTCTTGCTTTGCCACGGCATACACTCCTTTCTGTTTTTCTAGCAGTATGAATCAGTATAATTTATAAAAAAGCAAAAAACAAGGCAGGACCGCGCAATTCGTCGCGCAGATTTGCCGAGAGATTTTTCGTCAAGGCAAGGTTTGGAAAGCGCAGGAATACTTTGTGTATTTCAAGCGTTCCAAACCGCAGCATTGGCGGAAAAGATCCGGCGAAGCGCGATGACGAATTGCGCGGTGCTGCCTCTAAAAATGAAAAATCCCTCCGGCATTCGCCGGAGGGGATCATTCATCCTCATGCCATCTTGTTGAGCTTCAGGGTAATGCCGCTCTTCTTGCGGGCAGCGTTATTCTTATGAATAATTCCCTTGCTGACAGCCTTGTCGATGGTCTTCACCGCAGCCTTGTACGCGCTATCGGCCTGCTCCTGATTGCCTTCGGCAACGGCCGCGTCGAACTTCTTCAGCGTGCTTCTCAGCACGGACTTGTCCATCTTGTTGCGTGCATTGTTGACCTTGGACACCAGGACTCTCTTCTTGGCAGACTTAATGTTGGGCATGACTACACCTCCTCCAATAGCGTTACGCGGAACGAACACTTTGTTCCATGCAGAAACACATTATAGCGGCTTTGTTTCATAAAATCAATCCCTTTTTCAGCATTTTCCAAAAAAATTCGCATATTGTTTTTCCTCGCGCGCAAACTAGCCACAAAAAGCGAACAAAGGGGGATCCACATGGGCATCCGCACCGATCTGGCCGTGGAGGCATATGACCTTTGGCAGCAGGAAAACGGCCATCCGGGCCGGCTTTCCGGCGTCACATCGCACGCGCGCACCTGCCGCGGCGTACAGATCCATACCGTCCGCATCCTCTCGCAGGCCGCGGCGCGCCAGCTGCAAAAGCCGCAGGGCGTCTACGTCACACTGGAGCTTGACCCATTGTGCCGCCGGGAGCCCGCCGCGTTTTCCCGCACCGTGCAGGCGCTGAGCAGCACGCTGCGCCGCCTCATCCCGGCAGGCGAGCACGTGCTCGTGGTCGGCCTCGGCAACAGTGCCGTCACACCGGACGCCGTCGGCCCGCTGGCTGTTAAAAGCGTCATCGCCACACGCCATATGCAGAGCCTTGTCAAAGCTGCCGGCGGCGCGCTGGGGACCGTCAGCACCCTTGAGCCGGGCGTGCTCGGCACAACGGGGGTGGAGAGTCTGGAGACCGTCAGCGCCGTCGCGCGGCAGACAAAGCCCGATCGCATCATCGTGATCGACGCGCTGGCTGCCGCTGCGCCCGCGCGTATCTGCGCCGCCGTGCAGCTCACAAACACCGGCATTGTGCCGGGCTCCGGCGTTGGAAACCGCCGTGCCGCGTTTTCACAGCAGACGCTGGGCGTGCCCGTCATCGCCATCGGCGTGCCCACGGTCGTGGACGCGCAGACGCTGCGACCGGACGCGCCAAACGGCATGATCGTCATCCCGCGCGACATCGACGCCCGCGTGCGCGAAATTGCGCAGCTCGTCGGCTACGCGCTCGACCTTACTCTGCACCGCGGCCTGCGGCAGGAGGACATTCCCTGTTTTCTGGCATAATGTTCTGAGGTATTATGTCAAATAAAAAGTTTTCCCCGCGCGCATATCCATTCAAAATGTTCTCTGTTGATAAATCTGTTGAAACTGTGAAAAACTTTGGTTTGTCAACGGTTATTCACATCATGCACAGACTTATTCACAGGCACGTTCAGGCTGTTTTTATTACAAAACAACATCGAATCCGTGCTTCAGCCGATCCGGTCCAAGTTGTATGATCCCGCGCATTATCGTAAACCGTTTCCGGAAAAACGTGCTGAAAAGTTCGATTTTGTGCATAGCGCCTGCTTTTGATTGACATAATGCTGCGTTTCCGTCATTCCGCCAACTTCCGTAAAATTGCCCTAAATTGTTTGCTTTTCCGCACCACACGGGCTATGATAGGGGCAAAAAGGGATATTTGGAGGAACACTTGTCATGACAAACTTTCTCGAGGCGATGATGCTGCTCTGCTTCGGCTTTTCGTGGCCCATCTCGCTGGTCAACAACTACCGCACCCGCACCGCCCGCGGCATGAGCCTGCCGTTCATCCTGCTCATCATCTTCGGCTACCTCTGCGGCATTACGGCCAAGATCGTCGGCGGCAAAATAAACTACGTGCTGGCCGTTTACCTCTTCAATCTCGTAGCTGTCAGCCTCAATCTCGTGGTCTATTTCCGCAACCGTAAGCTCGACCGTGAGCGGAACAAGCGCAATAAAATCGCAACGGTCTGACAATTTATAGTTGCACCTATTGACATTTCGTCAATTTCTGTTATTCTATACGCGAAGACAACTTCATATAGTGTGCTCAGGAACGTGTAATCTCGATATGTCGTGTTCATCACGGCAGATCCTGATGAAAAATGAAGGGGTAACCAAACCCGCGCGACCGGCGCCGTGATTCCAAGGATGCGACCGAAGCGGTGAAAACCGCCGGAACGAAAGTTCGCCATTGCAAACGTCCAGTTTGTGAGAAGGTAGGCTGCAAACGTGGCAGAGAACATCTGCCGTGGGTAAGACGGAAGACTTGCTGTTCCCCGTGCGATCTCGCACGGTTTCTACTTGTAGGATTGAGCGCGTTCGGGCGTGCTTCTCCGAATGCAGCAGAAAAGTGTTGCACGCCGGTCAAAAGACCGGCGTTTTGTTTTTCTGCAAGTGCGCCGGTCTCGTACCGGCTGTTTTTATCCAAGGGGGGAGTACGTCTGTGACGGACTTCCGATTGCTCCTTGCCGTTCTGCCAAGCGGCAATGTGCATATACAGACCTGGTTTCTCTCCCCCTGAAACCCGGCTGCCAAACGGCTGTGCGTGGGAACGCAGCCGTATCCCGTCAGTGACCCCGGTATTGGGAACGCCGGGGCCACTGGCGGCGTCATTGTATTCGCGCGCGCGTAAAAGCTCGAAGTATGCCCGCGCCGAACCAAAAAATGAGGGAACATACATGAAAATGAAAAAACTGATCGCATTGCTGCTTATCCTCACGCTGCTTTCCGTGACGGCGCTCGCCGGGCGCATTGAAACGCCGGAGGATGCCTTTACCTACGAGGAATACGAACCCGCCGACAGCGTCCGTGTCACCGTCACCGTGTCCAACGACGGCGCACCGATCATCGGCGCGGATGAGAATGCGACCGTTTTGGCCGGTATCACCGTGGACGTGCCGTACTTTGACCTGAAGCTCTACGGCCTTGAAGCACTTTACCGCTACCCGACATACGACGTAGACGGCAAGCCAACCTATGACACCACCCAGCCTGTCGTCAAGCGCCCCACGGCGCTGCACCTGTATATCTACCTCCTTGAGCGCTACTACCTTGGCT
>CAKTXB010000198.1 GCA_934630555.1 uncultured Oscillospiraceae bacterium | reverse complement strand
CTCGCGCAGGATGATGAGCACGCCGCGGCGCACCTCGGGCTCCAGATTTTCCGCGGACCGAAGCGTTTCACTCCAGCCGGAAATAGCCGTGAGCGGCGTGCGCAGTTCATGCGACACAGAGGAGATGAACTCGGACTGTGTTTTTTCGGACTGGCTGATCTTAACGGAAATGTCGTTGATGGTATCGGCCAGCTCGCCGATCTCGTCATCGTACTGCTTGGCGATCTGCACGCCGTAGGAGCCGGCAGCAATGCGCTTGGCCGTGGCGGTGACCTGTGCGAGCGGTTCAAGCACGGAGCGGATGAAAAAACGGCTGAAGAGGATAATGAGCAGAATGAACACAGCGCCCGCCAGCAGAGAAGCAGCTGTTGTAAACATGATCTGCTGATCGGTCTGGCGCAGCGGCGTACTGTAGCGCAGGATGCCGACGAATGTGCCGTCCTTGCGGATAAATGGCATGGACACGGCCATGATGCGGTTTCCGGTGGCGCTGTCCGTTCCCTGAAAAACGGCAAGCGTACGCAGGGCGCTGGCCTGCTGAACGTCGGAAGCGGTGACGCTGCTGCCAGTGGGCGCACCGCCGGACGCGGCAAGAAGCGTGCCGTCCGGGCTCAGAAATTGCAGCTGTACGTTTGCTTCATCATAGGCCTGCGCGTAGCGGATACAGGCGGTATAGTCATCTTCACCGGTACGGTTTTCGCCGCTGGTGAAAAAGCTGGCGGTCGTGCGGGCCTTGGTGGCAAGCGAATCACGCAGCGCGCCGTAGGAATAGGCGGACATGGTGAGTGCGATGAGCACGACGCACAGCAGTACCAGCACGATCATGACGCTGACATTATTGAGCAGCCAGCGCTTTTCAAGACCGGTGACACGCTTGAGGCGGATGGAGTGCTTGCTCTCCCCTGCCGGTTTTTGCGTTTTCATGCGCCCCATTTATAGCCGTAGCCCCAGACGGTGGTGATGCAGGTAGGATTGGCGGTGTCATCCTCGATCTTGATGCGCAAACGGCGGATGTTGACGTCTACGATCTTGAGTTCGCCGTCATAATCGCGCCCCCAGACGGCGGCAAGGATCTCTTCACGGGAAAGGGCGCGGCCCGGGTTTTGCATGAAGAGCTTCATAATGGCATATTCGACCTGTGTGAGCTTGATGCGGCGGCCCTCTTTATCGAGCGTGCGGTTGCGCGTGTTGAGGACGAACGGGCCGTGGCGCAGCTCAACGGTGTCGCCTGAGGGGTCGCTGCCGATGCGGCGGTAGAGCGCGTCGATGCGGGCGGTGAGCTCGGCTGGACTGAAGGGCTTGGTCATATAGTCGTCCGCGCCGGTCATGAGGCCGGTGATCTTGTCCATCTCCTGGCTACGGGCCGTGAGCATGATGATACCGATTTTTTTATCGGTGGCGCGGATGCTGCGGCAGACCTCAAAGCCGTCCATATCCGGGAGCATGATGTCCAGAATGGCGACGCCGACGTCCGGATTGGCACGCAGACACTCCAGCGCTTCGGCGCCCGTGGCGGCTTCGAGCACGTCATAGCCGGCGCGCTTGAGGTTGATGACCACAAAGCTGCGGATGCTGACCTCGTCCTCGAGAATGAGAACCTTTTTCATGTTTGAATAACCCCTATCTGAAAACCGGATGACCGGTCGTAAATTTGGTATGCGCGCTGCTTTCCCCTGTTCGGCGCGGCACTTCCCAATTCTGGATTATAGCACACTTTGGTGCAGTTGTGTAGCAGGAGAAAATATTTAACAATTATTTGAGAATGACGCTGTCGCTGCCGAGCAGATCGCGCAGCTCGGCCAGCATGGCCGGGTCGATGGCGCACGTACCGCCGCAGCGGGTGGCGGTGTCGGCATAGTAGACGACGGCGCGGGTTTTCCCGGGAAACATTTTGAGAATAGACAAAACTTTTCGGGCAGCCGGCGCAGTTTGTGATCCCACGCGCAGATAGAGCGTGCGCGTCTCTGGCTGCGGCTGCGCCGACACGGCCTCGGGCGTGTACTCGGACAGCGGACGGGCCGAGTTCAGGATGAGCTGCGGGTCTTTGTCATCGCGGACGGACAGGCGGCCCTGCACGATGACGGCGGCATTTTCATGGAGGTATCCGCCATACTGGTTGAGGGCGCTGCTGAACACGAGCAGCTCCATGGCCGCAGTGTCGTCTTCAAGCTTGACGTAGGCCATCATGGAGTTGTTGCGGGTGGTTTTCATTTTGACCGTTTGGACGATACCGGCGATGGTGACGATCTGCTCGTCGCGGTAGCTGCCGTCCTGTTCGGCAAAGCTCTCCATGATCTGGCCGATGGGGGCGGTCTGCGTGCCCTCGAGCAGACGGCGGTACTCGTCCATGGGATGGCCGGAGAGATAGAGGCCGGTCGTTTCCTTTTCCATGGCCATAAGCTCCTGGCGGGGCATTTCGGGCAGGTCCGGGATGTGGACGGGCGGAATGTCGGCGTCATCGTCCTGCGCGCCGGTATCGAACAGGCCCATCTGGCCCTCGACGTTTTTGCGGCGGCTTTCGGCGACGGCGTCGAGCACTGTATCATAGATCTGCAAAAGCTGGGAGCGGTGCAGGCCGAAGCAGTCACACGCGCCGGCCTTGATGAGGTTTTCGAGCGCACGCTTGTTGAGGTCGGTGCCGCTCATGCGGCGGCAGAAGTCTTCAAGTGTGCGGAACGGACCGGCCTCCTGCCGCTCGGCCATGACTTTCTGGATAAAGCCGCGGCCAATATTCTTGATGGCGGCGAGGCCAAAACGAATGCCGCCCGGGGTGACGGTAAAATTATCGTTCGATTCATTGAGGTTGGGCGGGAGGACGGCGATACCGATGGTCTTGCACTCGACGATGTATTCGGAGATCTTGACGGAGCTGTCAAGCACCGACGTCATGAGCGCAGCCAGATATTCCTTGGGATAGTGACACTTGAGATAGGCCGTGTCGTAGCTGACCTTGGCGTAGCAGACGGCATGGGCTTTGTTGAAGGCGTAGTTTGCAAAGTCGATGATCTCATCGTAGATGGCGTTGGCCGTCTGCTCGGGCACGCCGTTGGCGATGGCGCCGCAGATGCCGCGCTCCGGGTCGCCGGAAACGAAGGCCTTGCGCTCGGCCATGATGACGGCCTGCTTCTTTTTGGAGATCGCGCGCCGGACATTATCGGACTGGCCGAGGCTGAAGCCGCCGAGTCGGCGGAAGATTTCAATGACCTGCTCCTGATAGACGATGCAGCCGTAGGTGACGGCGAGGATGGACTCGAGCAGCGGGTGCTTGTAGCGGATGGTCTCGGGATGGAGCTTGCTTTTGATAAAGCGCGGGATGGAGTCCATGGGGCCGGGGCGGTAAAGCGCGACGATGGCCGTGACGTCTTCAATGGACTGCGGCTTCATGCCGATACAGACGCTGGTAATGCCGGAGGATTCGAGCTGGAACACACCGGCGGTGCGGCCATCGGCCAGCATGGCGAATGTTTCGGCATCGTCGTTTGGAATGGTCTTCATGTCAAAATCCGGCGTGTGGCGGCGGATGTCCTGCACGGCGTCTTCAATGACGGTGAGGTTGCGCAGGCCGAGGAAGTCCATTTTGAGGAGGCCAAGCTCTTCGAG
>CAKTXB010000197.1 GCA_934630555.1 uncultured Oscillospiraceae bacterium | reverse complement strand
GGAAATATCGGGCGCACCCACGAGCATGGCATCCGTAATGCCCGTCAGCTCCACGATTTTGGGCTCGAGCATTCGGCCGGGCGCGACGAAGGACTCGAACTTATCTACCACCTGACCATCCTTCATGATGGCCGCGCCGATCTCGATGATGGTGTCATGCTGCGCCGACAGACCCGTTGTTTCAAGGTCAAACGCCACGTATTCACAGCCAATGGGCAGCGTGCTTGCGCCATGGACAGCGATGCGGTCGTCTACATCGTTTACATAATATCCCTCACAGCCATAGAGGATCTTGATGGTATCCTCGGTGCCAGCCACCTTGGCCTTTCCGGCCGCCTTCATGGCGTCGGGGAACGAGTGCACGCAGCCATGGTCGGTGATGGCGATGGCGCGATGGCCCCATGAGGCGGCGCGCTTGACGGCTTCGCCCGTTTTGGTGAGCGCGTCCATGGAGGACATGGTGGTATGCAGATGCAGCTCCACGCGCTTCTGCGGAGCGGTATCCCGCCGCTTGGGGGCGGCGACCTCGCCGATGGCATTCGGCTGCATGACCATTTCGTTGTCATAGCGGTCAAACGTCATTTTGCCCTGCACGGTGAGCCACATACCGGCCTTGACCTTTTCCAGAATGGGCTTGGCCTTGTCCGACTCCATGAACTGGTTGATGCGCACGGAGCTGGTGTAGTCGGTCATGTCAAAGCTCACGACCCATGCGCCGCGCTTTTTAAGCTCACGGTGGTTCACGGCAAACACCTTGCCCTGCACGCACACGCGGTACATATCAAGATTCAGGTCTTTCATGGGCGTGGGTTCGGCGCGGAAGGGCTTGCCGAAGATCCAGCCGTCCACCGTCTGCACTGCCGGTGCGGCCGCGCGGCTGCCGGACGAGCCGCCGGAGGCATTGCGCGCCGCGGCGGCGCCGGCTGCCACAGCCGGGGCATTTTTCATGGCCTCGCGGCGGATACGCTCCGTTTCAGCAAACAGCTCCTGCGCGGAGCGTTCGCTGTGCGCGTGGATCTCAATGGGCACGCGCACGCCGAAGCGTTCGTATATAAAGCGTTCCACCTGCGGCACATATTCCAGCAGCTCCGCACGGCCGTTGGCCGGCAGATGCACGTCGATGCGCTCCTGCGTGATCTCCCACCGCGCGCCGGCAAGGCTGGCCGCCGCGGGCGAATAGGCCTGTACGAATGCACGATAGAGCGCGTGCGGCGGCAGGGTCAGCAGCGCCTGCGCCGGATAGTGCATTTGCAGCTCCAGCCGGTGCAGACCATAGAGGCGCTCGATCTGCGCGCTGAGGGCTTGCAGCTGTTCTTCTGTTATGTAAACCTCGGAATCCAGATCCAGCGCTATGATCCGCGCGGCGCGGTCCAGCCGGGCATGGCGAAGCCGCAGCTGCGAAAGCAGTTCGCGCTGCGCATCCTCCGGCACAAGCTCCGGAAACAGGTTCAAAAACAAAATGGCTTCGTCCATGGGTACCTCGTTCTTTACAGCTCGTCAATGTAGCGCAGCAGCGCCGGCAGCAGCGCATCATACGGCAGCCGCTCCCGCTGCTGGCCGCGGATGAAAATAACGCCGCAGTCCTCGCCGCCGGCAATGCCGATGTCCGCCTCGCGCGCTTCGCCCGGGCCGTTGACAACGCAGCCCATCACAGCCACGGTCAGCGGCTTTTCACAGTCAGCCAGCGCCTGCTCTACCTGATTGGCAAGGCCGATGAGGTCAATGCGCGTGCGCCCGCACGTGGGGCAGGAAATGATGTTCACGCCTTCGCGCCGCAGGCCGGCAGCCTTTAAAATGGCCTTGGCGGCATAGACCTCGCGCACCGGGTCGGCGGTGAGCGACACGCGCATCGTATCGCCGATGCCCATGCACAGCAGCCCGCCGATGCCCATGGCAGATTTTATCGTGCCCATATACTCCGTGCCGGTTTCCGTCACGCCGACGTGGAGCGGATAGTCCGACTGCTGGGAAAACAGGCGGTAGGCCTGCATCATGAGCGGCACGCTGCTGGATTTCATGGACACACAGATGTCGGTAAAATCACACGCCTCCAGCAGACGGATGTGCGAAAACGCACTTTCCACGAGCGCCTCGGGTGTGGGGTGGCCATACTTTTGCAAAAGCGCTTTATCCAGACTCCCGCCGTTTACGCCGATACGGATGGGAATGTGATGCGCCTTGCACGCGTCCACCACGGCGCGCACGCGGTCTTCCCCGCCGATATTGCCGGGGTTGATGCGAATTTTCGCCGCGCCGCCCTCGGCGGCCAGAATGGCCAGGCGGTAGTCAAAATGAATATCCGCCACCAGCGGCAGCGGCGCATATTTGCAGATCTCCGCAAAGCCGCGCGCCGCCTCACGGTCGGGCACGGCCAGACGCGCGATCTGACAGCCGGCGGCCTTTAACGCCTCCAGCTGCGCAAGCGAGCCCTCCACGTCTGTGGTGCGGGTGCAAAGCATGGATTGGATGGAAACGGGCGCGCCCCCGCCTATGGGAACACCGCCCACCAGGATTCTCTTTGTCATGGCAAGCTCCTTAAGCAAACAGCTTCCAAACGTCCTTAAACGTTACGAACGCCATGAATGCCAGCAGCGCGATCATGCCCGCCGCGTGGACATAGCCCTCGTACTTGGACGGAATTTTCTTTTTTGTCAGTGCTGTAAAAACCGTGCCAACGAGCAGGAGGAAAATGCGTCCGCCGTCCAGCGCCGGCAGCGGCAGCATATTCATGACCGCCAGATTGATGGCGATGAACGCCGCGAGATAGGCGATATTGGCCGCGGCAGCCGCTTTGGTCGCGGACTGCTCCCCCGTTTCGGCGATGACCGATACGATGCCCACCGGCCCGCTCATCTCATTGACGGACACTGCGCCGGAGATGAGGTCTTCCAGCCCCAGCCAGACAAGGCGCGCGAAGTCGCGGGCCGTATTCCAGCTGTTTTTCAGCACGGTCCCGGGCGTTTTGGTTTCGGCGGCAAAATAGAAGCCGTACTTGACCTCTGTGACGCCATCAACGGTGTATTCCACCGGCGTCATGGCAAAGTCCTTCAGCTCCACGAGCTTGCCGTTTCGGCGCACGACGATGTCGTAAACGCCCGTTTTGCTGCGTTCCAGCAGCATGGACACATCCGACTGGATGAACACCCGCCGGCCGTCGATCTTATACAGCTCATCGCCTTCCTGCAGGGCATTTTCGCCTACATACGGGCAGCCGTCAAAAAACGAGTCGATCTTCGGCGTGGCAAAGCCCGCGGCCGTGCTGCACAGCACAAGCAGCACCAGAAAGCCCGCCAGAAAGTTCATGAACGACCCGGCTGCCAGAATGATGAGCCGCCGCCACCACGCTTTGGACGTAAAGGCACGCGGGTTCTCGCTCTCCTCATCCTCGCCCTCCATGGCGCAGTAGCCGCCGATGGGGATGCAGCGCAGAGAGTAGGTCGTTTCCCCTTTTTTCTTTTGCCAAATGGCCGGGCCCATACACACGGCGAATTCATTCACCTGCACATCCAGCGCCTTGGCAGTGAGAAAATGGCCAAGCTCGTGGATGAAGATCAAAACGCCGAAGATCAGGAGCGCGATCAGGATATACATTGCATCACCTTACCTTGAAAACTTGTCATACACTGCCTTGCGGGCCAGACG
>CAKTXB010000196.1 GCA_934630555.1 uncultured Oscillospiraceae bacterium | reverse complement strand
GAACAACGGCGTCCGCTGTATCGCAGCTTGTTGTGCCGGCGGTTTGCGCCGCTGCCGTGCTGTCGGTATTTGCTGTATCTGCGGCAGCGTCTGTGTTGGTGAGCGGTTTCTCGCACGCGGTGAGCGAGGCCAGCAGCGCAGCGGATAAGAATATGGAAAGCAGTTTTTTCATGGTGCTTTGCTCCTTTCGGCTTTCTTGACGCTATGATAGCGCGGCGGCCTAAAGAGGACCTAAAGAAAATCACGCGGCAGGCTTTAGGCGGCTTTAAGGTTCGCACGGTATGATACGCCCACAAGGAGGGTACGCCATGGGAGATTCCATTCAATACAGCTTCCAGCGCTATGAGGTCAAATACTTCCTCACGCCGGAGCAGGCCGCGCAGCTTGTGCGCGGCATTGCACCGTACACCCGGCCGGATGCGTACGGCCGGTATACGATCCGCAGTATTTATTATGATACGCCGGACTGGCGGCTCATCCGCGCCTCGCTGGCCAAGCCGGACTATAAGGAAAAGCTCCGCGTGCGCAGCTACGGCACGTGCCCGCCGGACGGGCAGGTGTTTGTGGAACTGAAAAAGAAGTGCGCGGGCATTGTATATAAGCGCCGCATCACAGCCGCTGTGCAGGACGCCGAGCCGTTTTTGCAGGGCGATATTGCCCCGGCGCACTACGGTCAGATCGGGCAGGAGATCGCGTGGTTCCAGACGCGCTATCACGCAGAGCCGAAGGTGCTGCTCAGCTATGACCGCGCGGCCTTTGCGGGCACGCAGGACGCGGCGCTGCGCATGACGCTGGATCAGAACATCCGCTGGCGTACGGATGCGCTGGATCTGCGGCAGAACGGCGGCGAGCAGCCGCTGCTGGATACGGACGCGGTGCTGCTGGAGATCAAGCTGCCGGGGGTATGCCCATTGTGGCTCAGCCGGCTGCTGTCGGAGCTTGGCGCGCGTCCGGCGTCGTTCAGCAAATATGGCGCGTGGTACCGCGCGCAGGTGCGCAAACAAAACAGGGAGGGAATTTACTGTGCTTGACTCGATCTTAGGCCTGAAAATCACGCTGGAAAGCTTTTTGGTCTGTACAGCGGTGTCGTTGGTACTGGGCATTGGCATTGCGCTGCTCAATCAGTTCCGCAGCCGCAGCACGCCGGGCTTTGCCATCACGCTGGCTGTTTTGCCGGCGGCCGTGCAGGCGGTCATCATGCTGGTGAACGGGAACCTGGGCGCAGGCGTGGCCGTAGCGGGTACGTTCTCGCTGGTGCGCTTCCGCTCCATGCCCGGCACAGCGCGGGAGATCGGCGCTATTTTCATGGCCATGGCCATGGGCCTTGCCACGGGCATGGGCTATGTGACGCTGGCGGCACTGCTGTTTGTGATCTTGGGCGGCGTGACGCTGCTGCTGTCGGCGGTACACTTTGGCCAGCGGCACACGGCGGAGCGGGTGCTGAAGATCACCATTCCGGAAGATCTGGACTATGACGGCCTGTTTGACGACCTGTTTACACAGTACACAAAGGAATGGTCGCTTTATAAAGTAAAGACCACGAATATGGGCACGCTCTATGAGCTGGAATACCGCGTGACGCTGCCGGGCGAAAAAATGCCCAAGGCGTTTCTGGACGCACTGCGCTGCCGCAACGGCAACCTGAACATCGTCTGCTGCAAGGAAGCAACGCCCGAGAGCCTGTAAGACGCTTGCACGCCGGACGCAGGGGTGATAAAATGGAGCGGGTGATGGATATGCGGCTTCTGATCGCAGAAGATGAGATCGACCTGGCCGAGGCGCTGGGCGTGTTTTTTGAAAAGAATCAGTTTTCTGCCGACGTGGTGCATGACGGCTTTGCGGCGTATGAATACGGCGCGTCCGGCGCGTATGACGCGATCATTCTGGATGTGATGATGCCAAAAATGGACGGTGTGGCCGTACTGCGCCGCCTGCGCGACGAGGGTGTGCGCACACCGGTGATGATGCTCACGGCCAAGGCACAGAAGGATGACCGTATCACCGGCTTTGACGCCGGCGCGGATGATTATCTGCCAAAGCCTTTTGACCCGGATGAGCTGCTCAGCCGCGTGCGCGCCATGCTGCGCAGGGGCGGGGAATATCACCCGACAGTGCTGAAATTTGGCGATCTGGCGCTGGACGCGGGCAGCGGCAGGCTGACGTGCGGCCAAAATGCGCTGCGCTTGAGCGGACGTGAGTTTCAGCTTTTGGAGCTGCTTTTGCGTTCGCCGCAGGCTGTGCTGTCCGCTGAGCAGCTGATGGAGCGCATCTGGGGCTGGGATAATGAAGCGGAGATCAACGTAGTTTGGGTGAATATCTCGAACCTGCGTAAAAAGCTGCGCGCGATCGGCTCTCACGTGAACATCTGCGCGCGGCGCGGGCTTGGCTATGGGCTGGAGGTGGAGGCGTGATCCGGCGGCTGCGGCGGCGGTTCATCCGCATTGCGACCGGATCGGTCGCGCTGGTGCTGGCGCTTTTGACGCTGGCCGTCAATATTGCAAACTTTGCCTCCACCAACGCCGATCTTGACCGGATGCTGGAACTGCTCTCGGATAATCACGGCACGCTGCCGGCGCACGGTGACGCGGTGTGGCAGGTGCAGCAGCCCGCTCCGCCGGATGGGATGCCGGAGGACGGAGAAAAAAAAGAAAGGCCCGCCGGGCCGGGCGCCATGCTTGGGCCGGAAGCGCCGTTCTCGACCCGCTATTTTACCCTGACGTTCACGCAGGACGGCGCGCTCACCGACGCGGATTTTACGCACATTGCCGCCGTAACGGAGGATGCCGCCTGGCCCTATATCAGCGCGGCGCTGCGGCGCGGCAGCGGCTATGGGTACGTGGACGGCTATAAATTCTGCGTTGCAAAGCAGGCGGATGGCACGCTGTATGCCATTTTTCTCGATTGCTATGTGCAGCTGCGCGCGGTGCGCAAGGTCGCCGTTTGGACGCTGGCAGCGGATGTGGGCTGCATTTTGCTGGTGTATGGACTGGTGGTGCTGTTTTCACGCCGCGCCATCGACCCGGTGGTGCGCAGTGCGGCGCAGCAGAAGCAGTTTATCACCGATGCCAGTCATGAACTGAAAACACCCATCACGGTCATTGCCACGAACCTGAAAATTCTGGAGATGGACGTGGGTGAAAATAAGTGGATCACAAAATCGCGCGCGCAGGCGGAAAAGCTCAAGGAGCTGGTGAACGCGCTTGTGACGCTTTGCCGGATGGACGAGGAGGACTCGCCGCTGCACAAAAGCGCGTTTCCTGTCAGTGACGCCGTGCGCGAGACCGCGCAGTCGTTTGACGAATTTGCCGCCGCAGGCGGCCACGCGCTGCGGCTGGACATTGCGCCGGCGCTTATTTACTGCGGCGATGAATACGCCGTGCGGCAGCTGGTGTCGATTTTGCTGGACAACGCGGTAAAATACGCCGCGCCGGGGTCAGAGATCACGCTGCGGTTGGAAAGATCCCGCAGGGGCGTGACGCTGGCCGTGACAAACCGCTGTGAGACCGTGCCGGAGGGAAATTTGAACCGGCTGTTTGACCGCTTTTACCGCGCCGACCCGGCGCGCAGCGGCGACAAGCCCGGCTTCGGCATTGGCCTGTCCATTGCCCGCAGCATTGCCGAGGGGCATAAGGGCACGATCACAGC
>CAKTXB010000195.1 GCA_934630555.1 uncultured Oscillospiraceae bacterium | reverse complement strand
GGACGAAAGCGCCTCTTTTGCTGACTTTTTTCTGGCAAGGCAGAAAAAAGTCAGCCGCCGGAGGCACGGTTGCGGTGTTGCAAACACCGGGGAACAAGCGGTGACTTCGCACCGCAGGGGCGGCAAAAGAAAGCCGGGGTGGGGCCAGAACGCAAAAAAAGCCGGCGGTCCATGAGGACCGCCGGACAGTTTATGATGCACTTACTCTGCGACGTAGGGCAGCAGGGCAATGTGACGGGCGCGCTTGATGGCGACCGTCAGCTGACGCTGATGGGCAGCGCACGTACCGGTCGTGCGGCGGGGCAGGATCTTGCCGCGCTCGGACAGGAAACGCTTCAGCTTTACGGAATCTTTAAAATCAATGTGCTCGACCTTATCCACACAGAAGGTGCAGACCTTCTTGCGGCGGCGGGGACGGGCACGGTCAGTAGCCATAGCCATTGAGAGACCTCCTTATCGTATTTGGAAAAATTCTTTAGAACGGGAGCTCGGGGTCGTCGCCTTCGAGCATGGAGAAATCGGACGCGCCGGCGCCGGGGTTTGGCGCTGCATAGGCCGGGCCGGGATTCGGTGCGGCGTAGCTGGGCGCTGCGTAGCTCGGCGCGGACTGATCGAAGCCGGCGGGCGCGGATGCGCCGTCGCGCTTGGAATCGCCGAAGTAGACGTCGTTTGCGACGACCTCTGCCGAACGGCGCTTGTTGCCGTCTTTATCCTGCCAGTTGCGGATCTGCAGCCGGCCGGAAACGACCGCCATGCGGCCCTTGGTGAAATACTTGCTGACGAACTCAGCGGTATTGCGCCAGGCGACAATGTCGACGAAATCGGTTTCCCGTTCTGCGCCCTGGGCCGCAAAATCGCGATCCACGGCGAGCGTGAAGGATGCGACCGCGACGCCGCTGCCGGTCCGGCGCAGCTCGGGGTCACGCGTCAGACGCCCCATGAGAACGATGTGGTTCAGCATGAAAACGCCTCCTTACTCTTCCACAGCCACGATGATGGACCGCAGGATGCCGTCCGTGATCTTGAAAACACGGTCGAGTTCTGCCGGCATTTCGGGCTTGGACTCACAGGTCATGTAGACGTAGTAGCCTTCGGTCAGGTCGTTGATCGGGTAGGCCAGACGGCGATTACCCCACTCTTCAACACTGGACACGGTGCCAAACGTTTCCGTAAGACCCTTGAATTTTTCCACGAGCGCTGCGATACCCTCTTCGCCCTGAGCGGGGTCGATGATGTAGAGCACCTCATACTTTGCGGAAAGCTTTGCCATGATGTTGCACCTCCTTTTGGACTGATGGCCGCCGGACGCGCCGGCGGCAAGGATCTGTCTGCATACTGCGGCAGACTATTGAATTTTAACAGGTGTTGGGGCGATTGTCAATGGAAAATGTGAAAATCAGAGCAAAAAAGAATGTGCGCAGTGCAGAGCGGACGGATTGAAAAAACGGGGGGATTCTGATATACTATTTTCTTAAGTAAAATGACGGAGGTATCACCTTTGGAACGCAAAACCACCGAGATCACGGCCGCGCAGCGGCAGGAACAGCAGAAATTTACGGCGCAGCTGCGCGAATACTGGCAGGCGCGCGGGCGTGCGCCGCGGGCGTTCGTGGATACCTATGGCTGTCAGCAGAATGAGGCGGACTCCGAGCGCATCCGCGGGATGCTGCAGGAGGCCGGATATACGCTCGCGGACACGGAGGAGGGCGCGGACTGCATCGTGATCAACACCTGCGCCGTGCGCGAGCACGCGGAGGACCGGGTATATGGCAATGTGGGCGCGCTGGTGCACACGAAGCGGCGGCACCCGGAGCAGAAAATTTTCCTGTGCGGGTGCATGATGGGGCAGCCGGCGGTGGCGGAGCGGATCAAAAACAGCTATCGCCATGTGGACGGGGTGTTCAATCCCCACCAGCTGTGGCGCTTTCCGGAGCTTTTGCACACGGTGCTGACCGGGAACAGGCGCGTGTTTGCCACCGAGGACTCGGCGGGCACGATCTGCGAGGGGCTGCCGGTGGTGCGCGGGAACACGCTCAAGGCGTGGGTCTCCGTTATGTATGGGTGCAACAACTTCTGCTCGTACTGCATCGTGCCGTATGTGCGCGGGCGCGAGCGGTCGCGCCGGCCGGAGAAGATCGTGGAGGAAGTGCGCGCGCTGGTGGAGGCCGGGTATAAGGACATTACGCTTTTGGGGCAGAATGTGAACTCGTATGGCAAGGATCTGGACTGCGGGGCGGACTTTTCCGACCTTTTGGCGGAGCTGGCTGAAATTCCGGGCGAATATTGGCTGCGGTTCATGACGAGCCATCCGAAGGACGCGGGGAAGAAGCTGTTTGACACGATGGCGGCGCATCCGCACATTGCAAAGCAGCTGCATCTGCCGTTCCAGTCGGGAAACGACCGGGTCTTGAAGGCGATGAACCGGCACTATGACGCGGCGCAGTATCTGGCGCTGGTGGACTATGCAAAGGCGGTGATGCCGGAGCTGGTTTTGACGAGCGATGTGATCGTGGGCTTCCCGGGAGAAACGGAAGCGGAGTTTGAGGACACCATCCGGCTCATTGAGCGGGTGCGGTATGACGCGCTGTTTACATTTATTTTCTCTCCGCGCGGCGGCACGCCGGCGGCCAAGATGGACGACCCGACGCCGAAGGAGGAGAAAAACCGGCGCTTTGACCGGCTGTGCGAGGTGCAGAACCGCATTTCGCAGGAGATCCACGCGGCGTATGTGGGAAGGACGATGCGCGTGCTGGTGGACGGACGCGACGGCGAGATGCTGACGGCGCGGACCGAGGGCGGCCGGCTGGTACGCCTGCCGGGGGCAGATGCAAGGATCGGGCAGTTTGCCGATGTGCAGATCACAGGATGCACGACGTGGAGTTTGGTGGGAGTTGAAGCCTGAAAGGCTGCGCGGGGGTTTACGGGGCTTCGCCCCGGTACCCCTTGTTTTGCAAAACCTGTAGGTTTTACGATTTACTTGCAGTGCCTGCAATGGGGTTTACGGGGCGTTGCCCCGGTACCCCTTGTTTTGCAAAACCTGTAGGTTTTACGATTTACTTGCAGTGCCTGCAAGGGAGCGGGTTCGGCCCCCCTTTCTTTCCCGCGGGGAAAGAAAGCGCCGCCGGCGGTGTAAAGAAAGGCGGTCAAGGGGGCCTTCCGAATGGCCCCCTTGACGATCCCCCAACGGCCACAAGGGGGCCGCGGCCCCCTTTTTGGATTATCCCCGGGGCTGAAACTTGCAGGTGCGTTCGGCAAAACGCTTGACGGCACTGCCGAGCGATTGCGCCGGAGGCGCGAGCTGGATTTGTTTCGTTTCACCGCTGGGCAAAGCGCTGCGCTGTTGCCCGATTTCGACGAGAGTTGGTTCTTAGGTGGGGCAGTTCCGGCGAATACGTAGGTGCGGCCTTGGTTTTTGAGCTGTGGGGATTGTTGGCACTTGTTCTGTGGCAACGACTGCCAAATTAGGGCAGCTCTCTGGCGAGCTTGGAGGGGGTAGTTCCTTGCAGGAGAGGACGTTCGTTTGCAACTAGTTGCAAATTTGGGGGTTTCAGTAGTGGCAGTGCGGTAGAAGTCGAAACGCGCTCCAGCGCCTCTTTTCTCCCCATTCTTTTCTGGCAAGGCAGAAAAGAATGGGCCGCCGGAGGCACAGG
>CAKTXB010000194.1 GCA_934630555.1 uncultured Oscillospiraceae bacterium | reverse complement strand
TCAAAGCGGGCGGTCAGCGGGCCGTCAGGCGGATCGGACGGGGCAAGCGACTCAAGTTTCATCGTTAAAATCGTCTGCCGTCACGCTCACGGGCGCGGCTGCGGGCGTGGCCGGACGCTTGGCGCGGCTGCCCTGGAGCTTCCACATATTTTCGCGCACCTCGCGCTCGATGCGTTCGGCAACGTCGGGGTTTTCCATGAGGTACTTTTTGGCGTTGTCGCGGCCCTGTCCGATGCGCTCTTCGCCGATGGAGAACCAGCTGCCGCTCTTCTGGATGATGTCGAGCTGCGCGGCAATGTCGACGAGCTCACCCCACTTGGAAATGCCTTCGCCGTACATGATGTCAAAGACGGCCTCTTTAAACGGGGGCGCGACCTTGTTTTTGACGATCTTTGCGCGGGTGCGGTTGCCGACGATCTCGGTGCCGTTTTTGATGGCCTCGATGCGGCGGATGTCAATGCGGACGGAGGCATAGAACTTGAGGGCGTTGCCGCCGGTGGTGGTTTCGGGGTTGCCGTACATGACGCCGATCTTCATACGCAGCTGGTTGATGAAGATGACGATGCAGTTTGTCTTGGCGATGTTGCCGGCGAGCTTGCGCAGGGCCTGCGACATGAGGCGGGCCTGCAGGCCGACGAACGTATCGCCCATTTCGCCTTCGATCTCAGCGCGGGGCGTGAGGGCGGCGACGGAGTCCACGACCACGACGTCCACAGCGCCGGAGCGCACAAGGGCATCAGTGATCTCGAGCGCCTGCTCGCCGGTATCGGGCTGCGACACGAGCATGGAGTCGATGTCCACGCCGATGGCGGCGGCATAGTCGGGGTCGAGCGCGTGCTCCGCGTCGACAAAGGCCACTTCCCCGCCGCGCTTTTGCGCCTGCGCGACGATGTGCAGGGCAAGCGTGGTCTTGCCGGAGGATTCCGGACCGTAGATCTCGATGATGCGGCCCTTGGGCACACCACCGACACCAAGAGCGGCGTCGAGCGCCAGAGAGCCGGTGGGGATGGCATCCACGACCATTTCGGGCCGGTCGCCCAGACGCATAACGGCGCCCTTGCCGAAGTTCTTTTCGATCTGCTGCAGCGCGGTATCGAGCGCCTTGCGCTTATTGCTCAGGGCATCGGTATCGGCCGAGGCTTTTTTCTTTTCCATGCTGCGTTCCTCTCTTCTTGTTTTTGGATAGTATAGCACACGGATACAAATTCGTCAAACGTTTGTTTAATATTCGCGCTTTTGCGCGGAGATGGCGCGGGTGACGCCGCGCAGGTCACGGACGTAGCGGAGCGTGCCGAAGCCGGCCTGCTGCAGAAGCTGGCCGACTGCGCGCTCCTGCCCCATGCCGAACTCAAAGCAGATGTAGCCGCCCGGAAGAAGGGCTGCGGCGTAGTTGCGGAGGATGAGGCGGTAGAAATCGAGGCCGTCGATGCCGCCGTCGAGTGCGAGGTGCGGCTCATGATCGCGCACGGAGGGGTCGAGTGCTGCCATCTCCTCGCGCGTGACGTAGGGCGGGTTGGATACGATGAGGGAAAACTGCCCCCAAAAGGCCGGCGCGGCGCGGCGGACATCGCCCGGAACACACTGGACGCGGCCGGACAGATGGTGCATGGCGGCGTTTTGCTTTGCCACGCGCAGGGCGGCCTGCGACACATCGCAGAGCGTGACGCGGGCCGTGGGGATATGTTTGGCAATGGCAAGGCCGATGCAGCCGCTGCCGGTGCAGAGGTCGAGCACGCGCTGCGGCGGCGGAAGCTCCCGCAGGTGCAGCAGCGCAAGATCGGTAACGGCCATGGTGTCATCGCGCGGGATGAGGACATCGGGCGTGACGAGAAAGTCCATGCCGTAGAAGCTCCAGTGGCCAAGCAGATAGGCCAGCGGCTCACCGGCATTCAGGCGTTCGGTCGCGGCGGCGAGCTGCTCCTGCAAAGCGTCGGGCGCAGGATCGTCACGGTCGGCGATGAGCCTGGCCATGGACAGGCCGGAGAGCTTGGACAGCAGCAGGCGCGCGTATTGCGCGGCGTTTTCGCCCTGCGAGGCAGCCAGCGCATGGCGCGCGTCCAAAAACAGGCTGCCGTAGGTATTTACCATCGGTCTGCACCCTCCTGCTCTGGAATGACCATGGTGAGAGCTTCGATGGCGACCTCGATCATGCTGTCATCCGGCTCGTTGGTGGTAAAGTTTTGCAGCCACATGCCGGGATATGTGAGGATGCGCGTGAGCCAGTTGTCGTGGCGGCCAACGAGGCGGTTGAACTCATAGCTGATGGACACGACGATGGGCAGAAGCGCCAGACGCAGCAGCAGGCGCAGGAGCATATTGTTCGTGGGCAGGACAACGCTCACGAGCGAGAAAATGAGGATGGAGAGAATGACGACGACGAACAGGAAGCTCGTGCCGCAGCGGGGGTGCAGGCGCGTCTGCGGACGGACATTTTCGACCGTGAGCGGCAGGCGCGCTTCATAGCAGCGGATGGTTTTATGCTCCGCGCCGTGGTAGGAAAAGACACGCTTGATGTCTTTGGTTTTTGACACAAGGATGAGATAGCCAAGGAAGATGATGATGCGCAGGATGCCCTCGATGAGGCAGCGCGCCAGCTGCGAATGCAGCACGCTGTCAAACAGGCCGCCAAGCAGCGTGGGCAGCAGAATAAACAGCCCCACGGACATGGCGACGCCGAGGACGACAGAAAAATAAATGACGGCCTTTTCGAGTTTGTCGGAGCCGAACTTTTTCTCGAACCACTGCTCAAATTTGCCGGGCTCGGCGTTGGTATCGTCCTCAAAGAACTCCGCGGAGTACATGAGGGCTTTTACGCCGTTTACCATGGATGAGAGAAAGTTCACGACGCCGCGAATGAGCGGCCATGCAAGAATGCCGCGGTGCTTTTTGACCGGTTCTTCCCTGCGGACAAGGCCGTCCGGTGTGCGGACGACGATGGCACGCTTGTCAGGCCCCTGCATAAGGATGCCCTCGATGAGGGCCTGACCGCCGATGAGCGTTTTAAATTTTTCCTGACTGGCAGGCTGGTTGGTTTTGGACATTGGATTTCCTCTTATTCTTCCCCTGCGGGAATGGAAATGACGACGAGCGTACCGCCGCCCGGGGCGTTTTCGAGCGTGATGCTGCCGCCGTGCATGGTGACGATCTCCTCACACACGGCAAGGCCGATGCCGCTGCCGCGGGCTTTGGAGCTGCCTTTATAGAATTTCATTTTGACGTGCGGGAGTTCCTCTTCGGGGATGCCGACGCCGTAGTCACGGATGCGGATAACGACGTTTCCGTCTTCCCGCCGGATGGAGGCGTCGATGGTCTTGCCGTCGCCGCCGTGCTTGGCGGCGTTGTCAAGAATGTTCAGGAACACCTGACGCATACGGGCGACATCGCACGGGATCTCGCCGATGGGTTCGTCTTCGGGAATATAGTTGAGGGTGATGCCCTCCTGTTTGAGGCGGCTTCCATACATGAACACGGTGTCTTCAAATTCCGCCTGAATGTCTGCGTTTTCGACATTGAGGGTAAAGCGGCCGTTCTGCATCCGGGTAAACTCCAGTAGCTCCTCGACCATGCCGGTGAGGCGCTTCGCCTCGCGGAGAATGATGAGCATGCCGCGCCGTGTTTCCGGCGCGAGGCCGCCTGCGCCGAGGATCGTCTCCGCCC
>CAKTXB010000193.1 GCA_934630555.1 uncultured Oscillospiraceae bacterium | reverse complement strand
GTTTACGGGTAGCGTGAACCAGAAGGCGTAAAGAGAGCCCCTTCAGGGGCAGCCGGAGGAAGGAATGCGGTCGGCAAGCCCTTCGGCGTCCTTTAGGGGCTGCGTCTGTATAAAGCCCTTCTAGGGCTTATTCAAGCCTCCGGCTTAGCCGGAGGTTTTGACTTTGATACACCCTAGTTGACGCAGTGCGCATATGTGCCCATCGGCGCTGCTCAGCAGAAAAAGCAGATGGGCCAGCCGCGGCCGCAGAAAAGATTTGCCAGCTGCGAGGCCACGCAAAGACCGCAGCACATCCGGCTCATGCCGCCGCCGAAGCCGTAGTCAGACTGTGAGGAGGTGTAGGAAAAACCGTTCTGCTCAATTTTGGCCTTGGCCTGCTGGTATTCGGGGTTATCGGGATCCATAGCGCAGGCACGGTTGATCTGCTCATAGCCGAGCACGCGGTTGCCGACGCATGTGTTGGCAATGGCGGCGAGGAAATACCACTGTGCCGTGCGCTCGGATTCCGGCACGGTTTGCAAAACGTTCAGCGCAGCGGCATACTGGCGCTGCTGGATATAGCTCTGCGCGCGGCGGGCGGCGGCGGACTGGGTGCTGCCGTCAGTGTTTGTCCGCTGGTGCTGCCAGCCGGCGAATGGGTCGGCGTACTGCGTGCGGTATGTCGTCTGCTTGGGCGGATTTTTGATCTGGTCATAAGCAGCGTTGATCTCATTCATCTTTTGTGCCGCATAGGCATCGCCCGGGTTCATGTCCGGGTGATATTTTTTGGCCAGCTGCCGATAGGCACGCTTGACATCTTCGTCGCTTGCGTCCGGCGTGAGGCCGAGTACGCGGTAGGGATCGTCCATCATGGGTGTTTCTCCTTTTCGTGGGTGTCCGGCGGGAACTGGCGGTCGTACTGTACCCAGAGGCCGGAGTAGAGGATATTGCGCAGAATGTCTGCATCCTGCACGAGCGGCAGGCGCTCGAATGCGGCGGCTGCGTCGCCAATGAGCAGTGTGAGCAGCGGGCGAAAGTGCTGCGGATCGTCCTGTGCAAAAGGGTTGTAGCGCCCGCGGCGCACGTCATCGGCGCGGTCACAGACGGCGTCAAGCAGATAGAGGAACTTGCCGAGGGCAAAGCCGAGTTCACGCAGCGTGGCGGCCCAGCGGTCTTCCTGCCAGACAAACAATGCGGCCAGAATGCCGCCGAAGGCGTTTGCGGCTTTGTCTGGCGCCTGCTCACTGCGCGCTTCGATAATGCTCAGCGCGTCAAGGCCTGCACGGATGGCGGCGGCCTGTTCGGGATAGGCGGCAGCCGCTTTTTTGAACGCGGGCGTAAGCAGCGCGGCGGCGGTGCGTTTGGAAAGATCATGGTCATCGTGCCAGGCATCGAGGCACTGCTCATGCGCAAGCAGAACGTTGAGCGCCGCAGCGTAGTCGGTGACGGCACAGGAAAACTCCGGGTGCGGGTGCAGCGGATGGGCGGCACAGCGGCGCTGAACAGTCTGCTCATCCGGCTCGTAGAGCGAAGCGAGGAGCAGCAGAAGAAACGTCATGTCATATGTCAGCGCCCACTGCGCGGCGCGGCCATATCGTGTGTGGAGCGTGCGGCACAAGCCGCAGTAAGCGGCGCGATAGCGTACTTGCTGCGCCTCGGTCAGCTTTGCCGTATCGGCGGTGAGATACCCGAACATGGTCAGCCCTCCTGCGTGCTGCGGCGAAACAGCAGGTAATTGAGATAGGCGCCGTAAAACAGAATGCTGAGGCAGAAATAGAGCCACAGCATGGTGAGCAGAATGGTGCTGACACTGCCATAGAACACGGAATAGTGATTATGGTTGTTTACATAATACGAAAATGCGACGGAAAACAGGATCCAAACGAGCGCGGCGCAGAATGCACCGGGCAGCACCTCACCCACGCGATTTTTGCAGTTGGGCAGCGCCAGATAGAGCGCGGCGAACAGCAGCGTGAGCAAAATGGCGGAATAGATGTTGAGATAGTCCATGACAGAGGCGAAGAATTGCAGCACAGGCACATCGCTTTTTTGCAGCAGCGCCAAGATCTGCTGGCCGTAGCCGTGCAGCACGAGCGTGAACACCAGCGCCACGAGCAGGGCCAGTGTGAACACAAGACATAGCGCGCGCCGGGCCAGATAACTGCGTGTCTCACGCGCGTTATAGACGCGATTCAGGCCCTTGAGTATGGTGTACACGCCGGTGGATGCAGCCCAGAGGGCGGCAATGGCATTGAAGATGCTGGCGCCAAAGCTGCTGATGCCGGAAAAGACATCCTCTACCAGCAGCTGAAAAAACGGCAGCAGCGCCGCCGGAGCGACAGGCTCGAGCAGTTCAAACAAATCGTCCTGCGTCAACGGCAAGTATTGCAGCAGCGACAGCAGCAGCGCAATGAGCGGAAATATGGACAGCAGCAGAAAAAAGCTCGCATTTCCGGCGTAAATCGGCACGGACAGCGAGGCTATGCCGCGCAACGTTCGGTCAAGGCGGTCAGGCAGTTTCATGCGGCAGCTCCTTACACAAAAATTTGTCGAAAAAATGCGGCGCCCGAAAAAGTTTTCGACAAAGGGAACGTTTCCATACACAAAATACTGGATAACGGTACGTTTGCAAACGCAAAATTTTGTGATAACGCCGAAAAGAAAACGAAAAAATGTCGAAATATGCGAATATTTCTGGTTTCATTTCTCACGCAGGTATGCTTCAATGAGATGCAGGGGGGTAGTACGACATGAAGAAAATGCAACTGTATGACACACGAATGGCTTCTGCGCAGAGCGGGTCACAGCTCTATCTGGAATACCTGCTCATGTCGGAGGAGGTGCCGGACGGCACGACGCGATTTGGGATCTGCATCCGCTGCACCGGCGCAGACACGGTTTACGAACAGCGCGTGCCGGATGTGACATCCAGCCGTGTGCGAGTTGAAGCGCTGCTGCGGATGCTGGCCGACGGAAAGGTGACGCCGGTAAGCCTGCGCGAGATTTTGGAGGATGTGCTGTAAGACTGTGTTTTTTGAAAAAATAGGTAGACATAAGGTGGCAGCTTTGCTATAATCTGCTTATACATATCTATAATAGCGCATCTGCTTCCAAGATGCAAGATGAGAGGAGAACAGCCATGAAATGTCCGTACTGCGGCTTTCAGGACAGCAAGGTCGTTGATTCCCGCCATTCTGAGGACGGGCTGAGTATCCGTCGCCGGCGGGAATGTCAGGCGTGCCAGAAGCGTTTTACGACGTATGAAACCGTAGAGAGCCTGCCCATTGTGGTGATCAAGCGTGACGAGAGCCGGCAGGCGTTTGACCGCAACAAGGTACTCAACGGAATGCTGCGCGCGTGTGAAAAGCGACCCGTGCCGCTGGCCCAGCTGGAGGCAGTGACGGACGAGATCGAGCAGGTCATTCAGAACACGCTCGACCGTGAGGTATCGACTGCCAAGATCGGCGAACTGGTCATGGAGCGGCTCAAGCCGCTGGACGAGGTGGCATATGTACGCTTCGCGTCCGTCTATCGGCAGTTTAAAGACATCAACAGCTTCATGCGGGAGCTGAATAAGATCCTGGAAGAAAAATAAACACAGAAAGGCACGCTGCACGCAGCGTGCCTTTGAGCGTGTCAAAAAAGTATTTTTGACACGCTCTCAAACGCGGACCGCTGCGCTGGGTCCGCG
>CAKTXB010000192.1 GCA_934630555.1 uncultured Oscillospiraceae bacterium | reverse complement strand
CGCAGTGCGATTGGCCAAGGCGAACCCATGCAGAACAAAGTTCAGTCGTGGAATTTGTGCGCTGTAAGCGCACAAATTATGCGCGCAGCATGGCGCAAGCCTTCTCAAACGCGGACCCAGCGCAGCGGTCCGCGTTTGAGAGCGTGTCAAAAATGCTTTTTGACACGCTCACAAAGCCCCCGGCCGATCGGCCGGGGGCTTTTTGCGGGGTTTCGACAGGGTTCGCGGAGGCGGAGATGGTATAATCTGGCTGGAGGCGATGGAACATGCGCAAAAGCTGGAAAGAGGCCATTCTGATTTTACTGGGGGTCATTTTGAGCGTATCGGGCGCGGTGGCGGCGCGGACGGCGCTGTGGCCGCGGCTGCCGGGCATGGGCGCGGAGCAGGTGTATGTGCGGCAGACGACGGGTGATGTGTACCGCTTTGTTATCTGCGGGCCGGCTGGGCTGCGGGCAACGCTGTATAACGCGCTGGGGCAGTATCAGCAGGCTGTTTTGTTTGACGCGGATGGACAGGCCGTCGCGGCTGTGCCGGCGGGCGATTATATTCTGTGCGCGGGCGACGCGGAAGCGATGTTCTCGCTGGAAAGCGGGGCGAGCGTGCGTGTGACGGGCGGCTGCGCATATGCAGACGGCTCTGTGCTCATTTTTGCAGCAGAGCAGGCAGCGTATGTTCTGATTTAACAAAATATTCACCCAAACGAAGCAGTTTGCCGTATAATAAAAGAGAATTTTCAAATACAGCATGGAGCGCAGCGGGTGTTCCATGCTTGCGGCATTTTGCGGCAGGCAGTATAATACAGAAAAACGGCGAAAGGCCGGCGGGCGGCGCGCGTCCGCGGAAGGGAGAAGCACATATGGCAAAGACCATTCTGGTCGTGGAGGACGACCCCAATATCTCAGAGCTGCTGCAGCTGTACTTAACGAAGGAAGGCTACACCGTAAAGACCGCCGCCGACGGCGGACAGGGCATTGAGCAGTTCCGGCGTGAAAAGCCGGATCTGGTGCTGCTGGACATCATGCTGCCCGTGATGGACGGCTGGGGCGTTTTGCAGAAGATCCGGCAGGAGAGCCAGACGCCGGTCATCATGCTGACGGCGAAAGGCGAAACGCAGGACAAGGTCACGGGCCTGCAGAAGGGCGCGGACGACTACATTACAAAGCCGTTTGACATGAAAGAGGTGCTGGCACGCATTGAGGCGGTGCTGCGCCGGACAAGCAAGGACGAGCCGGACAAGAGCAGCAGACGCCGGCTGGTGTTTGACAAGCTCATCATTGATCTGGACGCGTTTGAACTGATCGTGGACGGCAAGCGCGTGGAAACGCCGCCGAAGGAGATGGAACTGCTGTTCCATCTGGCGTCGTCACCGAACCGGGTGTATACGCGCAACCAGCTGCTGGACGAGGTGTGGGGCTTTGACTATTTTGGCGACAGCCGCACCGTGGATGTGCATATCAAGCGCCTGCGTGAAAAGCTGGAAGGCGTTTCGGACAAATGGTCGCTGAAGACCGTTTGGGGCGTTGGATATAAATTCGAGGTCGTGCAGGGATGAATACGAGCTTTCGGCGGCAGTTTGTGCTTGTTGCCGTGCTGCTGATGCTGTGCATGACGATGACGGGCATTGCGTACCGATTTTTGATGGTCAGTGCTCTGCATGAGGAAAACGAACAGGTGCTGTATAACGACGCTGTGGCTGTGGCGGACCTGGCGTGCGCCTATGACACGACGGGGGAACTGGCGGACAACTGGGATTTTAGCATCAGTCTGTCGTTCCTGTCGAAGATCGGCAGCGCGGAGGCGCTGGTATGCGATACGGACGGAACGATCCTGCTGTGCTCGTGCGAGCAGTTTATCTGCGACCATGTTGGAAAAACGGTAGATGCCGGGGTGCTGGCAGAGATCGACGCCAACGGCTCGACGCATGGCAGCAACGTGTTTTCAAGCGTGTATGCCGAACACCGGTTCTACGCGGGCGTGCCGATCGTGGCGGATTCGACGGGCGAACGGATCGGATATGTGGTCGTATCGTCGCCGATGACGCAGGCGGACGCATTTATGAAACGCAGCAGCACGGTGTTTTTGCTGACGGCGGCGCTGTCGATCGTGTTGGCACTGGTGGCGGCGAGCTTTTTGTCGCGGACACAGGTGCAGCCGCTGGCAAGCGTGGCGGAGGCGGCGCGGCAGTTTGGCCACGGCGATCTGTCTACGCGTGTGGAGGTATCGCCCAAAAGCCCGGAGGAGATCCAGGACCTGGCGCAGGCGTTCAACGCCATGGCGGAGAGCTTGCAGCAGTCGGAGCGGCGGCGCGATGAGTTTGTGGCCAACGTATCGCACGAGCTGAAAACGCCGATGACGACCATTGGCGGCTTCATTGACGGAATGCTGGACGGCACGATCCCACCGGAGCAGCACACGCATTATATGCAGACCGTGCAGCAGGAGGTGCGCCGGCTTTCACGTCTGGTGCGCAGCATGCTGGACATTTCGCGGCTGCAGGCCAAGGGCATTGACGAGGCGCGCAAGACACGCTTTGACGTTTCGGACGTGGTGAGCGATGTGCTCATTTCCTTTGAGCAGAAGATCAACAACCGGCATTTGCAGGTGAGCGTGGGGATGCCCGACCGGGCCATCTGGACGCGGGCTGACCGCGACGCCATCACGCAGGTGGTGTACAATCTGGTGGATAACGCCATCAAGTTCTGCCCGGAGGGCGGAATGCTGGGATTGCAGGTGGCGCAGGAGGGCGGCAAAGCCGTGGTGAGCGTGCAGAATACGGGATCGACCATCCCGCCGCAGGAGCTGCCGCTGCTGTTTGACCGCTTCCACAAAGCGGACCGCAGCCGCTCAGCCGACCGCGAAAGCTGGGGGCTGGGGTTGTATATCGTCAAGACGATCATAGACGCGCACGGCGAGGACATCCGCGCGGAGAGCCGGGATGGCGTGACGACGTTCCGCTTTACACTGCCGATCGTGCGCTGAGCATTTTTCCAGGAGGGAACAATATGAGGTATGACGATGAGGATCGCCGCAGCGGTTATTACGATGAGAATGCGGTGAACCAGACGCCGTGGAACGCGGCGGAGCCGCGCTGCACACCGATGCACGCGCCGAAGCGCCGCAGGAGCGGCTGGCTGACCGCGGTAGTGATCATAGCGCTGGCGCTGTCGGGGGCGTTTGGCATTTATCAGTGGGTGCAGCGCTACACGGTCAGTCTGGAAAGGACCGGAACGGGCGTGAGCCTGCGCGTGGATGAACGCCAGACAGCACTGCCGGCAGCGGATGCGGCGGAAGAAGAACAGCCGGTGCAGACGCAGCAGCCCAAGCGGGAAGCGGTGTCTTCTGCGGCAAACAGCGGGGTGGAGCTGGAGCTACAGCCCGCGCACGCGGGCGTACCGACGGCCGCGGGCGATGCGGACGGCGCCCTGAGCTTGCAGGAGATTTACGAAAAAATGATCCCAAGCGTGGTGTCTATTGTGACGGACGCGGGGTCAGGCACGGGCATTGTGATGTCGGCGGACGGCTATCTCATTACGAACCAGCATGTCATCGCCTCGGCGCAGAGCATCACGGCTATGACGTATGACGAGCAGACGTATGCCGCCATGCTGGTGGGCAGCGATGAGGCAAGCGATCTGGCGGTTTTGAAAATTGAGCCGGAGCAGACCTTGACGCCGGCGGAGTTTGGAAGTTCGGACGCGCTGCGCGTG
>CAKTXB010000191.1 GCA_934630555.1 uncultured Oscillospiraceae bacterium | reverse complement strand
CCGACGAAGAAGCCAAGGAACTGCTGACCATGGTCGGCGCTCCGTTCTACGCTTGATTGGAGGATTTGACGAATGGCAAGAAAGGCAATGATTCTCAAGCAGCAGGAAGAACCCAAGTTCTCCACCCGCTACTATAACCGCTGCAAGATCTGCGGCCGCCCGCACGCTTACCTGCGCGACTACGGCGTCTGCCGTATCTGCTTCCGTGAGCTGGCCTACAAGGGCCAGATCCCGGGTGTGCGTAAGGCATCTTGGTAAATCTTTTTCCGTCATGCGGCGTTATTTGCGGTTCGGCGTATAGCATATACGCCTTCGCCGCAAAACCTTGCCTGACGAAAAGATCTTTACCGATCTGCGCTCTGAATTTAAGAGGGCGGATAAAGGTTTCACGACCTTTGGCCGTGAACAGGCTTCGGCCTTTAACATTTGTTATCGCCAGGGCGGCGGACACGCCGCCCTCCAACGATAAAAATAAGGATGACGAAAGGTCACGGTTAATTGGGTCGGCTTCGGCCGGCAGCAGGGATTAGTCGTGATACCTCGTCACCGGAACCGCTTTTGCGGTAACTTCAAACTAGGAGGAAAAACAAATGCAAATCACCGATCCCGTTGCTGATATGCTGACCCGAATCCGGAATGCAAACACAGCAAAGCATGAGAAAGTGGATGTGCCGGCTTCCAATCTGAAGAAGTCCATCGCACAGATCCTGCTGGACGAAGGCTACATTAAGGCCTACGAAGTCGTCGATGACGGCACGCAGGGTATCATCCGTATCCAGCTGAAGTATCTCGCAGGCAAGGATAAGGTCATCAGCGGCCTGCGCAGAGTTTCCAAGCCCGGCCTGCGTGTCTACGCCGGTGCTGACGAACTGCCGAAGGTCCTCAAGGGCCTGGGCATCGCAATCATTTCCACGTCCAAGGGCGTCATGACCGACAAGGCTGCGCGTGCAAACCATGTCGGCGGCGAAGTCCTGGCGTTCGTGTGGTAAGGAGGGTATTGAACAATGTCTAGAATTGGTAGAATGCCCATTACCGTTCCCGCTGGCGTTGATGTGACCATTGCTGCAGGCAATGTCGTTACGGTCAAGGGCCCGAAGGGCACGCTGACGCAGGCCATGCGTCCGGAAATGATCATCAAGCACGAGGGCAGCACCATCACGGTCGAGCGCCCCTCGGAAGACAAGCTGCACAAGAGCCTCCACGGTCTGACTCGTTCGCTGCTGCACGACATGGTCGTCGGCGTGACGGAAGGCTTCAAGAAGGAGCTGGACATCAACGGCGTTGGCTACAAGGCCAGCAAGGAAGGCAATAAGCTCGTCATGAACCTGGGTTATTCCCACCTGGTGACGATGGAGGAGATCGACGGCATCACCATCGAGGTTCCGGCCCCCAACAAGGTCATCGTCCACGGCATCGACAAGCAGAAGGTCGGCCAGTATGCCGCCAACGTTCGAGCAAAAAGACCGCCTGAACCCTATAAGGGCAAGGGTATTAAGTATACTACCGAGGTCGTTCGCCATAAAGAAGGCAAGGCCGGCGGTAAGAAATAATTAGGAGGTGTGCCATTATGGTTAAAACATTTGATAAGAATGCACAGCGTATGAAGCGTCATACCAGAGTGCGCGGCAAGATCTCCGGCACGCCCGAAAGACCTCGCCTCAACGTCTACCGCAGCAATGCGAACATCTATGCACAGGTCATCGACGATGTAAACGGCGTGACTCTGGTTTCCGCATCCACTCTGGATAAGGAATTTGAAGGTGCGGCTGGCAACAAGGAAGCAGCCCGCAAGGTCGGCAAGCTCGTCGCAGAGCGCGCCAAGGCCAAGGGCATTGACGTGGTCGTGTTCGACCGCGGCGGCTATATCTATCACGGCCGTGTTGCTGAGCTTGCAGAGGGCGCCCGCGAAGGCGGCCTGGAATTCTGATCGGAGGAGGATAAACAATGGCTTACAATAGAGATAGAGCACCGAAGGAAGACAACGCACCCGAGTTTATCGAAAAAGTTGTCTACCTCAACCGTGTTTCTAAGACCGTCAAAGGCGGCCGTGTCATGAAGTTCTCCGCTCTGGTCGTTGTCGGCGACGGCAAGGGCACCGTGGGCTACGGCCTGGGCAAAGCTGCTGAAGTTTCCGAAGCGATCCTCAAGGGCATTGCAGACGCGAAGAAGAACATGACCAAGATCACCCTGGAAGGCACCACCATTCCGCATGATGTCATCGGCGCGTTCGGCGCTGGCCGCGTCATGCTCAAGCCTGCCCCCGAAGGCACCGGCATCATCGCCGGCGGCGCGGTGCGTGCGGTCATGGAAGCGGTCGGTATTTCCAACATTCGTGCAAAGTGCCTGCGCTCGAACAACCCGCAGAACGTCGTCAAGGCGACCATGCAGGGCCTCATGAGCCTGCGTGATGCCGCTCAGGTGGCGCGCATCCGCGGCAAGAGCGTGGAAGAGATCGTCGGTTAAGGAGGTTTTTGAACATGGCTAATCTGAGAATTAAGCTTGTCAAGAGCCTCAACGGCCGTCTTGAGAAGCACATTGCCACTGCGCATTCCCTGGGTCTGCGCAAGATCGGTCAGGAAACCATTCAGCCTGACAACACCCAGACCCGCGGCAAGATCGCAAAGATCGGCTACCTGCTGCAGGTTACGGAAGAACAGTAAGGAGGACAAGTAGATGAATCTGCATGAACTTGCTCCGGTTATGGGTTCTACCCACGTCGATAAGCGCAAGGGTCGCGGCACCGGCTCCGGCAACGGCAAGACCGGCGGCCGTGGTCACAAGGGCCAGAAGGCGCGCAGCGGCGGCAAACTTCGCATCGGTTTTGAAGGCGGCCAGATGCCTCTGGCACGCCGCATCCCGAAGCGCGGCTTCAATAACATTTTTGCAAAGCCCCTGACGGCTGTGAACGTCGCAGTCCTGAACCGTTTTGAAAACGGCGCTGTGGTCGATGCAGCGGCTCTGATTGAAAAGGGCATCCTGCATGACTGCCCCTACGGCCTCAAGGTCCTGGGCAACGGCAATGTCACTGTGAACGTCACCGTGAAGGCGGCTGCCTTCTCCGAGTCTGCCAAGGAAAAGATCGAAAAGGCAGGCGGAAAGGCTGAGGTGGTGTAAGTGTTTTCCACACTCCGTAACGCATGGAAGATCCCCGAGCTGCGCAAGAAGCTCATCTTCACACTGATCGTGCTGCTGATCTACAGACTTGGCAGTTGCGTTCCGGTTCCGTATGTGAACATCGACCTCCTCGCTGAAACATTCCGTCTTAGATTCGCAGATACGGTCCTCGGGCTGTACAATGCAATGTCCGGCTCGGCATTCTCGCAGGCGACCGTGTTCGCCCTCGGTATCCAGCCGTACATCAACGCGTCCATCATCATTGAGCTGCTGACCATCGCCATCCCCGCTCTGGAGCGGCTGGCGAAGGAGGGCGGCGAAGAGGGCCGCAAGAAGATCAAAAACATCACCCGCTACTCCACGATCGGCCTTGGGCTGCTGATGGGCTTTGCCTACTTCATCATGCTCAAGAACTACAACCTGCTGTCCGAAGGGCAGACCGGCTTCCTCAACGGCCTGGTCATCGTCCTCACGTTCACCGCGGGCGCATCCTTCCTGATGTGGATGGGCGAGCAGATCGACGAATTCGGCATCGGCAACGGTATCTCCATGATCCTGTTCGCGGGCATCGTGTCCCGTATCCCGTCTCTGGTCAGCAACCTCATCTCCATGA
>CAKTXB010000190.1 GCA_934630555.1 uncultured Oscillospiraceae bacterium | reverse complement strand
CACGCCGCCGCCGAACATGATCCGGACTTTTTTCGCGCCTGCGGGCGCGAACTCTGCGAGGCTTTTTTGACAGACTGAAGCGGAGGCCGCAGCCTCCGCTTTTCAAACGCTATTTCCTTACTGCCCCAACCGGCGGTCCTTCTCAATAATGGCGTCGATCGCCTGCTGCACGGCAGACTCAAACCCAAGCCGCTTGAGCATATGCACACCCTCGATCGTCGTGCCGCCGGGCGAGCAGACCTGGTCGATCAGCTGCGCCGGATGCTCTGTCGTGCTTTGCAGCAGCTGTGCGCTGCCCAGCACCGTCTGGCACGCAATGTCCTGCGCCAGCCTGCGCGGCAGCCCCGCCTTCACGCCCGCCGTTGACAGCGCGTCAATATACAAAAACACAAACGCGCCCGACGCGCCGCCAATGGCGCCAAATGCTGCAAAGTGCTGCTCCGGCACATCGAACACCTGCCCGACCGTCTGGAACATTGCGCGCACCAGCGCCACGTGCTCCTGCGTTGCGCACTTGCCGCCGCACACCGCGCTGGCCGAGGCCAGCACCCGCGCGCTGATGTTCGGCATCACGCGCACCACCGGCACGCCATCCGCCAGCGTCTGCTCATAATAGGTCGTCGGCTTTCCCGCCGCAATGGACACCACCAGCTTTTCCGGCGTCACCACATCGCAGATCTCCGGCAGCACCTGCGGCAAGATCTGCGGCTTCACCGCCAGCACGACCACATCCGCCGCCTCTGCAGCAGCACGCGCCGAGTCCAGCGGTGTCAGCCCCGCATCCTGCCGCAGCGCTTCCGCCTTGGCCGGGCTGGGATTATAGCCGACCAGCCAGTCCTCTTCAAACGCACCCGCCTTCGCCATGCCGCGAATGATGGCCGAGGCCATATTGCCAAGTCCAATAAACCCGTATGTCATCTCTGCCCTCCTCAGCGGACCTGTCCGCTGCCGTAAACCTGATACTTCATGCTCGTCAGCTCCCGCAGCCCCAGCGGCCCGCGTGCGTGCAGCTTCTGCGTGGAAATGCCGATCTCTGCGCCAAGGCCAAACTCTCCGCCGTCTGTAAACCGCGTCGAAGCATTGTGATACACCGCCGCCGCATCCACGCGCCGCATAAACTCCGCCGCTGCGTCCGCATCGTCCGTCACAATGCACTCGGAGTGCCCGGTCGAATACTGATAGATATAGTCGATCGCCTCATCCAGCGAGTCCACCACGTGCGCCGCGATGATATAGTCGCCGTATTCCTTGCCCCAGTCGTCCTGCGTAGCCGCCTCGCACGCGCCGCTCAAGATCTCCTGCACGCGCGCATCGCCGCGGATGACCGTATGTTTCCTCGCCAGCCGCGCCGCGATCACCGGCAGTGCCTGCGCCGCAATGTCACGATGGATCAGCATACACTCCGCCGCGTTGCACACCGAGGGCCGGGAGGTCTTGGCGTTGTCGATGATCTCCGCCGCCATTTCTATATTCGCCGCCTTGTCCACATACACATGGCACACACCCGCGCCCGTTTCGATCACCGGCACGGTCGCCTGCTGCACCACGGCCTGAATGAGCCGCTTGCTGCCGCGCGGAATGAGCACATCCACATACCCGTTCAGATGCATCAGTGCCTGTGCGCTGTCATGGGTCGTGTCCGTGATGAGCTGAATGGCGTCCGTCGGAACACGCGTTTCCGCCAGCGCCGCGCGCATGACCTCCGCCAGCGCCACGTTCGACCGGATGGCTTCCTTGCCGCCGCGCAGCAGCACTGCATTGCCGGACTTCAGGCAAAGCCCTGCCGAGTCCGCCGTCACATTCGGCCGTGCCTCATAGATCACCGCGATCACTCCGATGGGCACCGCCGTTTTTACCAGCCGCAGCCCGTTGGGCCGTACTTCCTCCGAGAGCACACGCCCCACCGGATCCTCCAGCCCGGCCACCTGCCGCAGGCTGTCCGCAATGCCCGCAATGCGCGCCGCGTTCAGCGCCAGCCGGTCCAGCAGCGCATCTGAAAGGCCGTTCTGCCGCCCGGCCTCCAGGTCCTCCGCATTTGCGGCCAGGATCCGCGCCTGTTCGCGCGCAATGGCGTCCGCCATGGCGCGCAGCGCCGCATTTTTCTCCTCCGTCGTCGCACAGGCCAGCTGCCGCGCCGCTGCGCGGGCGCGCTTGCCGTATTCCTCCAGCATGATTATCTCCTCCTTGCGCAAAAATGCGTACCGATCCGTGCGCCATCCATCAGCCGGTAAATATCATGCGCGTCGCGCCCGCAGATCACATACGTATCCACGCCCGCCTCCGTCGCGATCTGTGCCGCATGGACCTTTGTCATCATGCCGCCCGTGCCGAGCTTTGTACCGTGTGCTGAAGCGCAGGCCACGATCTCGTCCGTGATCTCCTCGACCTCCGCGATGCGGTACGCCTCCGGGTCTACCGACGGGTCCGCCGTGTACAGGCCGTCTGTTTCCGTCAAGATCACCAGCTTGTCCGCGCCGATCAGCGTAGCCACCACGGCCGACAGCGAGTCATTGTCGCCGTACACGATCTCGTCCACCGCCACCGCGTCATTCTCGTTGATGATGGGGATCGCGCCAAACTCAAACAGCCGTGAGAATGCTGCCACCAGGTTCTCCCGCCGCTTCGGATCGTCCACGTCCTCCTTTGTGATGAGCAGCTGACCGACCGTGTGCCCGTACTGCGAAAACAGTTTGTCATACAAGAACATCAGCTCGCACTGCCCCACCGTGGCCGCAGCCTGCTTCCCGGCAGTATCCCGCGGTCGTTCGCTCAGCCCCAGACGGCCCACGCCGATGCCGATGGCGCCCGACGTGACCAGAACCACGCGCTTGCCCTCGTTCATCAGGTCGGCCAACACCATTGTCAGCTCCTCCAGCCGGCGGATGTTCGTCTTACCGCTCTCATAGGTCAGCGTTGAAGTGCCAACCTTAAATACGATCGTTTCCTGCTTCTGCATTGCTGCTTCCTCCGAATCTGCACGCCGCCCAGCGGCCTGAAATTGTCATAAGTATAACACACATCGCTTCATTTGCATAGTCAAACAGAAAATTCTTCTCCCCACTGGACGCGCTCCTGAAAATCCTGTATAATAGCAGCGGAGAAAGTTCCCGGCGCCCTATCCACGCACGCAGTATGCAAGTTGCACAAATTATACGCATATATTTTGTTTATTTCGTATAGTTTCGGTCTTGCATTTTGCGCCAAATCCTCTTAGAATACGAGCGTACTAAGAAATCAAACAAAAAATTGCATGGGAGGCAATCATTATGAAACTGGGTAACATCAAAGAAGTCGAAGCGTTCCGCAAAGCCATTGACAGCTGTGAGCATGACGTTCTGCTCAAATCCCCGGAGGGTGACGTCCTGAACCTCAAGAGCTCCCTCAGCCAGTACATCGCACTCGGCCAGCTGCTCGGCGAGGCCGGCGACAGTCTGGAGCTGTTCACGACCTGCCGTGAAGACGAAGCCAAGATGCTGGCCTTCATGGATGAGCTGGAAAAGGAACAGGAAAAATAAAGAAAGAAATCGCCCCGGCAATCGTCGGGACGATTTTTTATACCCAAATTTCCGCAGGCGCGCCCAAACCGCCCGCATCGCACGCGCTCCGCCCACGATCAGGACCGCACAGGCAACGCGCAGCGCCCATATTTTACGCCAAACACCCCCGGCCACAGGCCGGGGGTGTTTGAGCGTGTCAAAAAAGTGTTTTTGACACGCTTTCAAACGCGAACCGCTGCGCTGGGTCCGCGTTTGAGAAGGCT
>CAKTXB010000189.1 GCA_934630555.1 uncultured Oscillospiraceae bacterium | reverse complement strand
CAAGGCAGAAAAGAATGGGCCGCCGGAGGCACAGGTGCAGTGTTGCAAACACTGAGGCAAAAACGGTGGGCGGGCGCTGGCCTGCCGACTATGGCAAATCCGCCGGAGGCACGGTTGCGGTGTGCCGAACACCGAGGCAAAACCGGTGCCCCCGCACCGCAGGTGCGACCACCGGGGAACAAGCGGTGACGGGCACGAGCCTGCCAATGATGTTAAAACCCGCCGCTTTTTGGCAGCGGCGGGCAGATTTTGGAAAAATTTGCGTTTAATAATCGCGGACGAGGCCGCGGACGATGCCGAGAATGGCGGCGTTTTTGCCGTCGATGGGCTGATAGGCCGGGTTTTCGGGCAGCAGCCAGACACCGGTCCGGTCGCGGCGCAGGCGCTTGACGGTGGCGGAATCTTCGAGCAGAGCCACCACGATCTGACCGTTATCGGCAGTTTGCTGCGGCCTTACGACAACGGTATCGCCGTCGAGGATGCCGGCGCCGAGCATGGAATCGCCGCGGACGCGGAGGGCAAAGCAGTCGGCGCTGTCCTCCCACGGGATGTAGCGTTCGATGTTTTCGACCGCGAGGATGGGCACGCCGGCGGTGACGACGCCGACGACCGGGATATGGCCCGGCTGGTGGGCGCCGGAGAGCGCGATGGCACGCTTTTTGCCGCTGTCCATCTGGATGGCGCCCTCATCGCGCAGGGCGCGGAGGTGATAGTGCGCCGTGGCGGTGGATTTGAGGCCGACGGCCTCGCAGATCTCCCGCACGCTGGGCGGGTACTGGTTTTGGGCGATGAATTGTGTCACAAATTCCAGGACTTCCTGTTTTTTGGTCGATGTACGCGCCATAGACCCGGCCTCCTTTTTATAGTTTGGACCCAGTATAACACAGGTCAGAGAAAATTGCAAACGTTTGTTTCTGGAATTTACAGGAACTTACAGACCGGTTTCGTCAAAATCCGGCACGTAGTCGGCCGAAGCGGCGGAAAAGTCCTGCGTGTAGCCGTTTTCGATGCCGAGCAGCTCGAGGTAGGACAGGGCGGCGGCGTATTCGGTCTCGGTGACGCGGCGGTCGAAGGGGGGCGTATTTTGGACGCGGCCGGCGGGGATATATTGGCACATAAGGCTGAAAAGGGCCGTATTTTGCGGAAACGTGCCGGCAAACCAGTCGAGCACGCCGAGGGTATTGTCGAGGCAGCCCGGCAGGACGAGGTGCCGGACGAGCACGCCGCGCCGCATTTGGCCGTCTTCGATCACGGCGGGGCCGGTCTGGCGGGCCATTTCGCGGATGGCGGCGTCGGCGATCTCGGGGTAGTCGGGGGCGGATGAGAGCGTTTTGGCAAGGCTTTTGTCGGAATATTTCATATCGGGGAGGTAAATATCGACGTATCCCTCCAAGGCTCGGAGCGTTTCGACGGATTCGTAGCCGCCGCAGTTGTAGACGACGGGCACGGGGAGTTTGGGCGTGAGGGCCGGGAGGATGGAGGGGAGAAAGTGCGTGGGGGTGACGAGGTTGATATTCTGGACGCCCTCCTCGTCGATGAGGCGCTCAAAGATCGCGCGCAGGCGGGCGGGTTCGACGGGTTTCCCGGTTTCGTGCTGTGAAATGACACTGTTTTGACAAAAGGCGCAGCCGAGCGTGCAGCCGGAAAAGAACACCGCGCCGCTGCCGAAGCTGCCGGAGAGGACCGGTTCCTCCCAGAAATGCGCCGCGGCGCGGGCGGCGAGGATATGGTCGGGCATTTTGCACCAGCCGCGCTGGCCGCGCGTGCGGTCAACGCCGCAGCGGCGGGGGCAGAGGGTGCAGTGGGTATAGGTCAGCATGGCGGGGCTCCTTTGGCGTGTTTTTTATAGTATAGCGCACGGCGGGGGCCGAGGCAAGAGGGGCGCTTTACAAGTGCGGGGCGGGTGTGGTAAAATAGGCGGACAAATCGTGTATTTGAGGTGATTTTTATGAAATTTACGGCTTCTTTTTGGAAAAAAACAGGGCTGTTTTTGAGCGCGGTTGCCCTTTTGGCACAGCTGTGCGCGTGCGGCGCGCCGGAGGCCAAAGATATGGCCACAGATCCGACAAAAGCCGCGGCCGCGCGTTCGGGTGCGGATTCGACGGTTTCCGACAGCGCGGAGGATCGGGCGGATGCGACAGGATCCGACACGGCGGCGCGGACGCCGGAGGAACAGGCGGCCGAAACGCCGGCGGACGGGCCGTTTGACGCGGCCGGCGGTTTGGGTGAAGAATTGACAAAGATCGACACGGCGGCGGTCATCCTCTCCACCGACGTGGAGGACGGCTATTTTGACGAGGTCTGCAGCTATCGGCTGGAGATGCCGGATGTGGAGGACAACGAGGTACCGGCGCTGGAGGCCATTGACAGCTTCTTTGATGTGCTGGAGGATTCGTTGGAGCAGTACTGCGGCACGACGGTGTATGACGAGGCGATGGCGCGCAATACGGTGGCCGATGTGACAGGCTCGTTCCGGACGGCGCAGGAGGGCGCGAAGCTGACGGTGGTGTATACGCTGCGGGTGGTATATGCGGACGCGCCGGACACAGTGCAGGAATTTGAACGGACGGTGGCATTCGACGTGCGGTCGGGCGACGTGGTGGAGGACAGTGCATCGTGAATGTTTCACGTGAAACAGTGAAAAACGGCGGCGTGTATGACATGGACATCACGGGGTACACGGCGGACGGCGCGGGCGTGGGGCGCGTGGACGGACAGGTGGTGTTTGTGCCGCGCACCATTGCGGGCGAACGCGTGCGGGCGCGCATTGTGAATGTGGGGCGGACGGCGGCGCATGGCGCGGTCGTGGAGGTCCTGCGCGCGTCGGAGCACCGGGTGGAGCCGGAATGCCCGTATTTTGGACGCTGCGGCGGGTGCGATTTCTGGCACATGGACTACGCGGCGGAATTGGAATGCAAGCGGCAGCGGGTGCTGGACGCGTTTTTGCGCATTGGCGGCATGGCGCTGCCGGAACTGAACATAAACGGCGCGGCGGTGCAGACGGGGTACCGAAACAAGGTGCAGTTCCCGATGCAGGCGCAGAAAGGCCGGGCGGCGGCCGGATTTTACCGGACACGGTCACACGAGGTGATCGCCATTGAAACGTGTCGCATTCAGCCGAAATGTGCCGATGAAATGCGGCGGGCGGTGCTGGCGTGGATGGCGGAATATCACATTCCGGCGTATGACGAGAGACGGCACGCGGGGCTGGTGCGGCACATTTATGTGCGGCGGGCGCAGAGCGGCGCGGCGCTGTGCTGCGTGGTCCTGAACGCGGAGAAAACGCCGTTTGCGGAGGCGCTGGTGCGCGCGGTGCGTGCGGCGGCGCCGGAAACGGTGGGGGTCGTGGCATCGTACAACACGGTGCGCGGGAATGTGGTGCTGGGAGCGCGCGAGGAGGTCCTGTGGGGCGAGGGCGCGCTGTGGGATGTGCTGTGCGGGCTGGAATTTTCGCTGGCGCCGCGGGCGTTTTATCAGGTGAACCACGACCAGGCGGAGCGGCTGTATGCGAAGGCGGTGGAGTTTGCGGCGCTGGACGCGGGGCAGACGGCACTGGACCTGTACTGCGGCGCGGGCACGATCACGCTGTGTTTGGCGCGCAGAGCCGGGAAGGTATATGGCGTGGAGGTGGTGGACGCGGCGGTTTTGAACGCGCGGGAGAACGCGGCGCGCAACGGCATCACAAACGCGGAATTTTTCTGCGCCGACGCGGGGCAGGCCGCGCAGCGGTTTGCGGACGAAGGAATGACACCGGACGTGATCGTGGTGGACC
>CAKTXB010000188.1 GCA_934630555.1 uncultured Oscillospiraceae bacterium | reverse complement strand
GTAGCCGGTGACATTGTAGTGCCACAGGGGGTTGCCCATCTCGGCGAACTGGTTGAAGATCATCATGCTGGGATCCTTCTTGAGTTCCCATGTCTTGTCGAAAATTTCCTTCACGTTGGACTCGCAGCCCGGCGTGGCAATGATCTGTCCGGCGATCTGCTTCAGCCAGTCAAAGCGTTCCTTGGACATATCCTGCGGCAGGATGGCCACAGAGTCGCACGCCAGCAGCTTGGAGTTGAATGCGCCGCCGCGGCAGTAGTTGCCCGTGGAGGGCCACACAGCGTGATGATAGGTGGCGTCAAACTGGCCGGTCACAAGACGCGGGGCCAGGCAGCCAAATGAAGCGCCCACCTTGTGGCAGCCCGTCGGGAACCACTTGCCGGACATGGCCAGAATGCGGCACTTCACGCCGGAGATCGCCGACGGGATCTCCACATAGTTCGGCGTTTTCTGATACAGGCCGCCGGACTCCTTGGCCTCGTTATGCCAGCTGATGCGGAACAGGTTCACAGGGTCCACGTCCCACAGGCCGGTGTGCGTCAGCTTTTCCTTGATCTTCTCCGGGATGAGATCCGGATCCTGCATCTGTGCGATGGTCGGAATGATGATGTTGTTCTCTTTTGCTTTCTGGATGTTGTGCGCAAGGCCTTCCTTGCAGATGGCCAGGTCAATTTTGCCCATGGGTCATTCTCCTCCTGTTTTACCATTGTCTAGATATGAATAGAGTGTGTATTTGGAAATGCCGAAGTGTTTGGCGATCTTATCGCCGGATTTCGTGATCATCATTGCGCCGGACTTGTTGAGATAGCGGATCGCCTTCACCTTGTCGTCCTTGTTCATCAGGGCCACCGGCTTTCCAACCAGCTCGTCGGCCTGCCGGATGAGGTCGTCCAGAAGGTCCGTCACGTTGAGCGTGATGCGTTCCGGCTCCTTGCGCTCCTTCACGTTGGGCGTGATGAGCTCATGCAGCGTGGCCTCAAACATCTGCAAAGCCGAAACGTCAAAGTTTATGCAGAAAATCGCGCAGATCTTCCCCGCCGCGTCGCGGATGTAGACCGAAGAGGACTTGAGGATCTTGCCGTCCTTCGTGCGTGTCAGATAGCACAGGTGGTCTTGTGCCGTGTCATCCGCATGGCCGAGCTGTTCCAGTACAATGTGCGACGGTCCGTCGCCGATCTTGCGTCCGCTCACGTGTCCGTTTTCAATGGCCACAATGGAACTGTAAGCGCTTTTTTCCGTGATCTCATGGATGACGACCTCGCAGTTGTTGCCAAACTGTGCTGCCACACCATGTGCAATCTGTTTCAGCGCCGCAAACATATTCGCGTCCAGCATATAACACCTCCGTTTTGCCCGATTTCATAGCTCCATCATAACACAGTTTTTTCTAAAATCAATGGGGTTTTACAAAAAAATTTAGGTTTACAAAAATTTAGTTTGACAAACGTCCGGATTGTGTTATAGTGGAGATACAAGCGCGTGCCTCGCGCACGCGCACCTAATAAAAGTACCGGGAATACGGGAGGTCTTTCTGAATGAATTTTGAAGCTATCAAAAAAGCAGCCGAAGGCTATAAGCCCGCCATGAGCAAGTTCCTGCGTGACATGATCGCCATTCCCTCTGAATCCTGTGAAGAAGAAGGCGTTGTAAAGCGCATCGCCGAAGAGCTCAGGGCGCTGGGCTATGACAAGGTCGAGTTCGACAAGCTCGGCAATGTCATCGGCTGGATGGGCACGGGCGACAAGATCATCGCCATCGACTCCCACATCGACACCGTGGGCATTGGCAACCGCGACAACTGGGAAGCTGACCCCTACAAGGGCTATGAGACCGACACCATCATCTACGGCCGCGGCGCGTCCGACCAGGAGGGCGGCATGGCTTCCGCAGCCTACGGCGTCAAGATCATGAAGGACCTTGACCTCATCCCCGCCGGCTATAAGCTCATGGTCGTCGGCTCGGTGCAGGAGGAGGACTGCGACGGTATGTGCTGGCAGTCCATCGTCAACGAATACTTTAACGGCCCCGAAGACGCGCGCAGCAAAATTGAGTTCGTCATCTCCACCGAGCCGACCGACGGCGGCATCTATCGCGGCCATCGCGGCCGTATGGAGATCCGCGTTGATATGCACGGCGTGTCCTGCCACGGCTCCGCGCCGGAGCGCGGCGACAACGCCATCCACAAGATGGCCGAGGTCATTGAAAACGTCCGTGACCTCTATGAGAACCCTGCCGACGACTCCGTTGAGATCAAGGGCCTCGTCAAGATGCTCGATCCGAAGTACAACCCCGAGCACTATGAAGATGCTCGCTTCCTCGGCAAGGGCAGCTGCACCACGAGCCAGATCTTCTACACCAGCCCCAGCCGCTGTGCTGTGGCCGACTCCTGCTCCATCTCCATCGACCGCCGCATGACGGCGGGCGAGACCTACCAGTCCTGCCTCAAGGAGATCGAAGACCTGCCTGCCTGCAAGAAGTACGCCAAGGACGTCAAGGTTTCCATGTACATGTATGACCGCCCCGCGTGGACCGGCCATGTCTATAAGACCGAGTGCTTCTTCCCCACCTGGATCAACAAGGAATCCGCACCGCACGTACAGGCCCTCATTGAAGCGCACCACAACCTCTGGGGCGACAAGCGCCTCGCGCCCGACGCCAAGGCTGCTTCCACGCGCGAAGGCCGCCCGCTGACGGACAAGTGGACATTCTCCACCAACGGCGTTTCCATCCAGGGCCGCTACGGCATCCCGTGCGTTGGCTTCGGCCCGGGCGCAGAATCCCAGGCCCACGCGCCGAACGAGATCACCTGGAAACAGGATCTTGTCACCTGTGCCGCGCTCTATGCCGCCGTTCCCGGCCTCTACAAGCCTGAGAACAAGGATGGCTCCGCAACGTCTTTCCGTCAGGAACTCACCGGCAACGATATTAAGTAATTTTTTATGTAACCGCTGAACGAACCGGCTTCGATCGTGGGCGGATCTTTTGCCCCAGCTCTTCCGTTCGGGAAGCGCGAAATACACAAAGTATTCCTGCGTTTCCCAAACGTCGATCTGAGCCAAAATCTCTCGCCCACGATTCTCGCCGTTTCATTCATCGCTTACATTTTTGTATTTGTATTTGTTTTTGTTTTTGATATAAATTTAAGGAGAAATAAAATGAGCAAGACTGTTGAACTGGCCCGCCATCTGGAAACCCTGCGCATCAACAACATGTACAAGACCGACTTCTATTGGACCTGGGATAAGACCGACGACGAGATCGACGCCGTCTTTACCGTTGCCGACGCCCTGCGCGACCTGCGCGAGCGCAACAAGTCCACGAAGGTCTTCAACTCCGGCCTTGGCATTTCCCTTTTCCGCGACAACTCCACGCGTACCCGCTTCTCCTTTGCCTCCGCCTGCAACCTCCTCGGTCTGGAAGAGCAGGTGCTCGACGAGAAGAAGAGCCAGATCGCGCACGGCGAGACCGTTCGCGAAACGGCCAACATGGTGTCCTTCATGGCCGACGTCATCGGCATCCGTGATGACATGTACATCCATCAGGGCCACGAATACCAGAAAACGTTCATGGACGCGCTGGAAGAAGGCTACCGCGACGGCATTCTGGAACAGCGCCCGACGCTCGTGAACCTGCAGTGCGACGTCGACCATCCGACGCAGTGCATGGCCGATATGCTGCACGTCATCCACTACTTCGGCGGCGTGGAGAACCTGAAGGGCAAGAAGGTCGCCATGACCTGGGCCTACAGCCCCAGCTACGGCAAGCCGCTGTCCGTCCCGCAGGGCGTTATCGGCCTGTTCACCCG
>CAKTXB010000187.1 GCA_934630555.1 uncultured Oscillospiraceae bacterium | reverse complement strand
TTTTTCCGTGCCAAGCTCTGCCTCTGGCAGGATGAGGTTGATGGTGGACACTGCGCCCTCGGCGTTTTTGCGGACGCGATCCCAGTAGGCCTGATCGGAGGTAAACTGGTCGCAGGCGATGACCGCCCACTTTTCCATGCTGTCGGTTTTTGGCATCAGAATGTCAGCGGGTAAAAATGCATTCATACTCAAGACACCTTTCCATCATTTGTTTTTGTGGACACTACTATTCAGACCATGGCGCGCCGGATGGCGGCAAGCAGGTCGTCATATGCTTCATAGGCCGGCAGCTGCGGATAGTCCTGTCGGATCTTTTCTGTGCTGCGGAACAAAAAGCCGGCGCGGCTGGCCTGGATCATTTCCAGATCGTTATAGCTGTCGCCGGCGGCGATGGTATCGTAGCCAATGGATTGCAGCGCCTTGACCGTGGTGAGCTTGGAATGCTGACAGCGCATGGTAAAGTCCGTGATCGCGCCCGATCCGTCCACGACCAGGCTGTTGCAGAGGATCGTTGGCCAGCCGAGCTTTTTCATGAGCGGTTTTGCAAACTCCTGGAACGTGTCGCTCACAATGATGACCTGGCCAAGCTCGCGCAGGCTGTCCAAAAATTCGCGTGCGCCGTCCAGCGGCTCGATGGTGGCAATGACGTCCTGGATCTCCTTCAGGCCAAGGCCGTGGTCTTTTAAAACGCCAAGCCTCCAGCGCATGAGCTTGTCATAGTCCGGCTCGTCGCGCGTGGTGCGCGAAAGCTCCGGGATGCCGCTGGCCGCTGCAAATGCGATCCAAATCTCCGGCACAAGCACGCCTTCCAAATCCAGACAGGTAATATACATGGGAGTACCTCTTTCCACATTAGGCTTAAAAAAAGTTTTTCCACCTAAAAAACTGGCAGAATCTATGTTTATTATACAGCGTTCAGGCGCAAAAGCAACCGCTATTTTTGCAAATTTCCTGACGGGATAAAATACCGCAAACTGCGCATACTGGATCGTGTCAACGTACAGCGAAAGGAGGCGCATCTCTTTGGATGTCATTGCTTTGATCCTTGTCATCATCGGCGCGGTAAACTGGGGTCTGGTCGGCTTTGCACGGTTCGATCTGGTCGCGTGGATCTTTGGCGGACAGACAGCCGGCGTCAGCCGCGTTGTCTACGCACTGGTCGGTCTGGCGGGGCTGTGGTGCATTTCCCTGCTCGTTCGCCGCATTGCGCGCGGAAGCTCGGCGGAATAAATTCTGTGCGTAAAAAACCTGTGCCGCACTGCGGCACAGGTTTTTTTGAGCGTGTCAAAAAAGTGTTTTTGACACGCTTTCAAACGCGAACCGCTGCGCTGGGTTCGCGTTTGAGAAGGCCTGCGCCATGCTGCGCGCATCATTTGTGCGCTTACAGCGCACAAATTCCACACTTGCATGACGTAAAGTATTTTCTGCGACGTACACGCCGCCGCCGAAAATGATCCGGAATTCTTTCGCGCCTGCTGGCGCGAACTCTGCGAGGCTTTTTTGACGATCTGTAAAAAACCTGTGCCGCACTGCGGCACAGGTTTTTTATGAATGTGTTTGTTTTACAGGCCCAGCAGCTTGAGAAGCTGTGCGGCATCATCGATCAGCGCATCCGCGCCGTACTGCGCAAGCACTTCACGGTCACGGTAGCCCCAGGTCACACCGGCGGCAAAGAAACCGTTTTTCGAGGCAAACTCCATATCGGTGTCGCCATCGCCCACATACATCAGCTCGTCAGGCGCAATGCCCAGCTCCTCGCACAGCAGCTTGCCCGCCGAAGGGTCTGGCTTGAGCGGCCGCTGGCCGTTATTGCCCCAAACAAGGCGGAACAGGCTTTTCGGGAAGTAGTGGTCCATGATCTGCACGGCAGTCTTTTCCGTTTTGTTGGACAGCACGCCCAGCATATACCCTGCCCCATGCAGCGTTCGCAGCATCTGCTCAATGCCCGGGAAGAATTTGGTATGTACTGTGCAGTGCGCCGGGTAGTATTGCAGATAGAAGGCCAACGTCTTTTCATAGACGTCGTCCGGCGTGTCATCCGGCACAGCGCGGCGCATGAGCACGCGGATGCCGTTGCCGACCAGCCGGCGGTAGTCGGCAAGAGAACGCTCCGGCAAGCCGGAATGGCGCAGGGCAGCATTGCTGCCTGCGCCAATATCCGGTCATGTGTCCAGAAGCGTGCCGTCCAGGTCAAATACGACGGCCCTGATCTTCTGTAGATCTCTCATCAGACACCCAGCTTGTTGCGGCGAATGACCTCTTCGTCCGTCGGGGTAGTCTTGCTCTCATAGCCCTTGAGCGGCAGCAGACGGGCGTTGACTGCATCCACGATCCACTCGGCATACGGGAAGAAGTACTTGTCGAACTCATGCGGCGGGGTGATCCAGTTGCGCGCGCCCACGACCACAGGAGGTGCATCGAGGTAGTCGAAGCACAGCGAGGAGATATTCTGCGCCACTTCGTTGAGGAACGTGCCTCTTGCGCAGGCGTCGGACGCCAGCACAACGCGGCCCGTCTTCTTGACGGAGGCAATGATGTCGGTGTAATCCAGCGGCACGAGCGACGGCATGTTGATAACGTCGGCCTCTACGCCGTACTTCTCGCTCAGTTCCTTCGCTGCGTCGACCGCGCGGTACAGCGTTGCGCCGATGGTGAGGATGGTGAGATCCTTGCCGTCGCGCACCTTGTTGACAGCACCCGGCTGCCATTCGTACTCTTCGGCCGGCACGCCGCCCTCATGGAACTCTTCGCCCTTGCCGTAGATACGCTGCGACTCAAAGATGATGCACGGGTCAGTGCCGTTCAGAGCTGCCTGCATGATGCCCTTGGCTTCATACGGCGTGGCCGGGAAGAACACCTTCAGGCCCGGGATATGCGATACGATGGCGACCCAGTCCTGCGAATGCTGTGCGCCGTACTTTGCACCAACGGACATACGCAGGATCATCGGCATCTTCAGAATACCGGCGGACATGGCCTGCCACTTGGACATCTGGTTGAACACCTCGTCGCCCGCGCGGCCCAGGAAGTCGCAGTACATCAGCTCGACCACAGCGCGGCCGCCGCACATGCAGTAGCCGACTGCCGTGCCGACGATCGCGGCCTCGGAGATCGGAGAGTTGAACAGACGGGAGTGCGGAATGACATCCATCAGGCCGCGGTACACCGCATACGCGCCGCCCCAGTCACGCACGTCTTCGCCGTAGGCGACGAGCGTCGGGTCTTCGTAGTACTTGTTGATCAGCGGCTCAAAGATGGCGTCACGGATGTTGTAAAGCTTCATGTCAGAGAACTTCTTGCCGTCCTTATCGAACGCGAAGTGCTCCTTCTTGGCAAGATCCACGTAGCGCTTGCAGCTCTCCTTCGGGCCGGTGACGTTCAGCTTCTGATCCGGCGCGCCCATGGAGCGGCGGGTCTCGTTGGAGAACATGAGGTTTGCCAGATAGTCCGGGTTCTTGTCAAAGTCGACATACGGAGAAATTTCCTTGTCATCGGCGGCCTTGCAGATCATGGTCATGCGGTCGGTCGTGTCCTGCAGCAGCTTTGCAAAGAACTCGTCGGACTCGACGCCCGCCTCGACCAGCGCCTCGCGGAACTTGATCATCGGGTCATGGCTGCGCCAATCCTCGATCTCCTCCTTCGTGCGGTAGGCGTTCTGGTCAGACGTGGAGTGGCCGACCAGACGGTATGTCACAACATCGAGGAACACGGGGCCCTCGTTGTTCTTGATGAGCTCCATCTTGCGCTTGTACGCGTCGATGACAGCCAGCGGGTTCCAGCCGTCCACGCGCTCGGCGTGCATCTGGCTCGGCGTGATGCCG
>CAKTXB010000186.1 GCA_934630555.1 uncultured Oscillospiraceae bacterium | reverse complement strand
GTTTGCGCTGCTGGCGTTTGGCGGCGATATTGGCTGTACCATCGGCCCGGGCTGGGCAGGGCTCATGGCCGCACGCTGCGGCGATGATCTGCAGATGGGCATTTTGTTTGCACTGATCTTCCCGCTGCTTATGCTGGCGGCGCTGGGCGGCATTGTGCGCACACAGAGGCGCGCGGCAGCTGACAAAAAGTGACGATTCTTTTTCTGCCGGGGGTGGAAATCGCGCACCGCATCTGATATAATTTTTTATGAGGTGATTGTTTTGCAAACGATCCTGCTGGCATTTGACATCGGCACGAGCGGCCTGAAGGCGTCGCTGGTCGACGAGGATCTGAACATCCTGCGCAACGTGACTACGACCTATCCCACGCACCACCATCCTGACGGCGGCTGCGAACAGGATGCCTATGACTGGTGGATGAGCGCCGTGCGCGCCATGCTCATGCTGCGCGAGCTGGCGCCCGAGTATGTTAAGCGCGTGGACGCCATTGGCATTTCGGGCCATATGCTGGCCTGCCTGCCGATGGACGCCGACGGCCAGCCGCTGCGCCCGGCCATGATCCACGCCGATACACGGGCGCTGGATCTGTCGAATCGGCTGCGTGCGGAATACGGCCGCGACTATTTTTACAATATTACCGGCAACGTTTTAAGCCCCTCGTCCACATTGTGCAAGACATTGTGGGTGAAGGAGCACGAGCCGGAGGTCTATGCAAAGACCGTGCGTTTTTTGCAGGTGAAGGACTATCTGGTCTATCGCCTGACAGGCAACATGGACTCGACCGACCTTTCGGATGCATCGCACGCCATGCTCATGAACCTGCGCACGCGGGAATATGACGCGGAAATGTTCCGGAACGTGGGGCTGGACAAAAGCAAATTCCCGGAGCTGCACACCGGCTGCGAGATCGCGGGCCGGCTCACAGAGGAAGCGGCGTACCATCTGGGCCTGCGGGCCGGCATCCCCGTGTCGGTCGGCGGCGGCGACGGCGCGTGCGCCAATGTGGGTGCAGGCGTGGTGGAGCCCGGTAATTTCTATCTCAGTCTTGGCACAACGGCGTGGATCGCCGGGCCAATGGCGGAGCCGTATCTGGATGAAAAGCACCGGGTGTTCCACATTTACACGCTGGACGGCCACGGCTGCAATGTATTTGGTACGCTGCAATGCGCCGGGCGCTCCATCTCGTGGGCACAGGAGCTGCTGGGCTATGCCTCGCCGCGGGTGATGGACTCCGCAGCGGCGACCATTGCGCCGGGCAGCGAGGGGCTGGTGTATCTGCCGTATCTGGAGGGCGAACGCTCGCCGGTGTTTGACGCGAAGGCGCGCGGAGTGTTCTTCGGCATGAACACCATGCACAAAAAGGAGCACTTTGCCCGCGCTGTGCTGGAGGGCACGGGCTGCGGCCTGGCGCAGATCTTATCCGCATTCCGGGAGCGCGTGCCCATCGAGTCACTGCGCATCATCGGCGGCGGCGCGAAGTCCAAGCTCTGGAAGCAGATCATTGCCGATTTGTGCGATGTGCGGCTGCTGGAGGTGTCGACATTCTCAGACAGCGCTACGTCTATGGGCGCGGCAGCTGCCGTCGGCGTTGGCATTGGACTCTATCCTGACCTTGCCGCGGCCGTTGCACATATCCAGACCGGCGCTGCCACTGTGCCGGAGCAGCATGCTGCTTACGAGATGACGCAGAAGCGCTATGATATGCTGTATCCCAGCTTGGTGGATGTGTTCCACCTGTAAATGCAAAAGAGCGCCCGCGCGGGCGATCCAGATCATCAAAAAAGCCGCGCCGGGCGCGCACGCACGGGCATGAGAAGCTGTCAGTGTGACGGCACCGAAAATATTTTTCAGACGCACCAAAAAGGGCGGCCCAGGTGGGCCGCCCGTGTTTTTTCAGTTACAGGAATTTTGCAATGTAGCCCGGAACACGCTCAGGGTCGCCGGGGATCGTGAAAGTAAAGCGGACACTGTTGGCCTGCGCGAACTGGTCGCACCAGTTGAGGAAGGCCTCAGTCTGCGCGCTGTCATCGCAGTGCGAGATCTTATACAGGTTGTCCACAAAAATATGCGAAATATCAAAGTTGCCTGCGTGCAGGCCACTGATAAAGCCCTTCAAAAAGGCGTAGCCGCTCAGCATATATTCGCTTGCGTCCACCAGACGGACGCGATGATCCAGGTCAAAGCGCAGCGTGTGGCCCTTTTCAATGCAGACCATGCTGCCGTTTTCATTTTTCAGCGCCTCATGAACGGAGTCGATCAGCTGCTTTGTCTTGCCGGAGCCTTCCAGCCCGGTGATGATATGAACCATGGCACATTCCTCCTTTTGCCGCGTGAGTGTTTGGTTACAGTTCCATCATACCAGCTTTTCATGCAAAAGACAATAGCGTTGTTTGCCAAAGTTGCGGCAAAATGCCAAAATCAGTCCGGTTTTCCAAGTGCCTGCGCTGCGGCAGCCCTTGCGGACAGCTCCGGTGCTTCAAAGGGATCGATGCGATCAGCTTCCGCACAGATGGCGGCAGCCAGCTCAAAGCAGTAAAACAACGCGCCGAGATGATATGCGTCCATGCGCGCAAGCTCCAGAATGATGATGGGCACGCCGTTTTCTTCCTGTGCGGCTACGAACGCTTCAAACGACGCACGTTCCACATCTTCCAGTGTTTTTCCGGAAAGATAGTCAAGACCGTCATAGTCCTTCCAGTCCATCTCCACATTCACGCGGCGGGGCGCGGGCGCGGCGACGCGCAGCATGGTCTCAAACACGGGATAGCGCCCGGAGCCAATGGAGGCGTCTATGGCGTCCTGCTCGGCGGGGAGCTGGAAATAGACCGGCAGCGCGCCCGCACCGTCACGGCATGTGTGCGCCAGCAGCAGATGCTTCCACCATGTGCCAAGCGCGGCATATTCCGGCTCAAAGCAGCACAGCGCCTCAGTGGTGCGGCTGCGGTGCGTGAGCGCGTAGCGCGCCCCGGCATAGAGCCAGACGGGATTTTCAAATGCGCGCAGGTCATATTCCCGCCACGCGTTGGCAGCGCCTTCCAGCAGATCGAGCGGCTCAAAGCCGGCTGCGGCGATGGGCAGCAGCGTGGCCGATGTCAGCGCGCTGAAGTTTCCGCCGCGCTCCTTGGGCAGGGGCAGCAGCGTGTAGCCGCCGTCCTGCGCCATGGCCGCCAGCGGTGAATCGGGCAGCGTGGATATGAAAATGCGCCGCTTGGAGTCTGCGCCATAGCGCCGCTCCATCATCCAGCGCACGGCGCGGGAGGCGACGGCGACTTCCAGCTCCGAGCCGGCAGGGCTGATGATGTGCAGCGAGAAGTCGCGCCCGTCCAGACGGTTGCAGAGCGCCAGCCATGCGCGTGTGGAAAGGTCGTTTCCGGCAAAGATCAGTTCCAGCGCGGGCACGGTTTCCGGAGCGCCGGCCCGCAGCAGTGCCAGCGCAGCCTGCGCCGCGTAAAACGCGCCGCCGCTGCCGAGCACCACGCACACGTCGCTGCTGGAACGGATCTGTTCCGCCGCCTTGCGCACGGCGTGCAGCGTCCGGGCTGTTGCGCTGTCAGGCAGGCCCAGCCAGCCGAGATACGGCACATCCTCGGGCGTGTTGCGCCGCAGACGCAGGTGTGCATCAAACAGCGTTTTTTCGCAGCCCAGCAGATCAGGCAGCGACACGCAGCTCCAGATATTCGACAGCTCAACGTTCAGCATGGCAGGCTCCTTTCAACAAGAGAAGTTTTTTTCAGTATACTACGTTTTTTCGCGCCTTGCAAGGGCGCGGGGGTTATACGGGGCTTCGCCCCGGTACCCCTTGTTTTGCAAAACCTGTAGGTTTTACGATTTACTTGCAG
>CAKTXB010000185.1 GCA_934630555.1 uncultured Oscillospiraceae bacterium | reverse complement strand
CCACTGAATCCGTCAAAATGCCGTCGTCCAGAATTTGCAGCAGCAGCCCGGTCACATCCCGGTGCGCCTTTTCCACCTCATCCAGCAGCACCACGCAATATGGCCTGCGGCGCACCTTCTCCGTCAGCACACCGCCCTCGTCATGGCCGATATACCCCGGCGGCGCGCCGATCAGCCGCGCCACGGAGCTTGGCTCCATATACTCTGTCATGTCAATGCGCACCAACGCCTCCCGGCTGCCGTACACGCATTCAGCCAGCGCCTTGCAAAGCTCCGTCTTTCCCACGCCCGAAGGCCCCGTAAACAGCATGGACGCGACCGGCCGCCGCGCGTCGCGCAGCCCCATGCGTCCGCGCAGCACCGCCCGGGCAACAGCCCGCACCGCCGCTTCCTGCCCGATGATGCGCGCCGCCAGAGCCTCCTGCAGGCCAAGCAGCTGTTCGCGTTCGCCGGCCGTCAGCTGCGCCGCCGGAACGCCCGTGCGCTCCGCCACGGTCTGCGCCACATCGTTCGCATCCAGTGCCCGCCCACGCAGCTGCATTGCCACGGAATGCTGCTGCCGCAAAAGCATCTGCAGCTTATCGCGCAGCACCGCCGCGCGCTCATATTGCCCCTGCTGTACCGCCTCCTCCAGCTCCCGCGTCACAGTCTGCTTTTTCCGGTCAAGTCCGCGCGGGCAATTATCTTCATGCAGCAGTACCCGCGCCGCGCTCTCATCCAGCAGGTCGAGCGCCTTGTCCGGCAGAAACCGGTCTGTCAGATACCGGCACGACAGCTCTACCGACGCGTGGATGGCCTCCTGCGTGATGCGCAGATTATGGTGCCGTTCCAGCCCCGCACGCAGGCCCAGCAAAATTTCCTCCGTCGCCGCGCGGCTCGGCTCGCGCACGATCAGCGGCCGAAAGCGCCGCTCCAGCGCGGCGTCCTTTTCAATGTACTTGCGGTATTCGTCGAGCGTCGTCGCGCCGATCATCTGCAGCTCGCTCCGCCCCAGCGCAGGCTTGAGCAGATTTGCCGCGTCGATCGCGCCCTCCGCGCTGCCTGCGCCCACAATGGTGTGCATTTCGTCTACAAACAGGATCACGTTCCCACACCGCCGGATCTCCACCAGAATGTCACGGATGCGCTCTTCAAACTCACCGCGGTATTTTGTTCCCGCCACCACGCTGGCCATATCCAGTGAAAACAGCCGCTTGCCGCGCAGCGCCTCCGGCACAGCGCCAGCTGCCAGCCGCTGCGCAAATCCCTCCACAATGGCCGTCTTGCCCACCCCCGGCTCCCCAATGAGTGCGGGGTTATTCTTGTTCTTCCGGCTGAGGATCTGCATCAGCCCCGCGATCTCCGCCTCCCGGCCAATGACCGGCTCTGCCCGCTCCGCCTCTTCCAGCATATTGCGGCAATAAAGCTCCAACAGTTTCGTATTCGTACTCCTCCCCGCCCACGTGCGCACCGGTGCACGCAGGCTGTCATATACATCCGAAAATATGCAGTTCAGATCTGCCCCGCACTGCTGCATCAGTGCCGCCGCTGCACAGCCGTCCGTCCGGCTCATGGCCAGCAGCAGATGCGCCGGTTCGACCTGTCGCGCCCGCAGCATCGCGGCCTCCCGCCGCGCGGCGTGCAAAACGCTCCGCGCCTGCGCCGTCAGCCCCTGCGGCAGTGGCAGCTGCGCGCAGCCATAGCCCGGCTGTGTCAAAAGAAGTCCGCGCAGAATGCCTGCCTCCCAGCCGCCGCGCGCCAGCACCCGGCAGCATGCCAGCTCCCGCTGTTCCAGCAGCGCCAGCAGCAGATGTTCTGTGCCTACATAGCTGTGCCCCATCTGCCGTGCCAGCCGCCCGGCCTTCCGGATAAGCACCTCTGTCTGCTCTGAAAATCCGCTCCTCCGCATCCGCGCACCTCGCCTTTCCTGCATCATTTTCGCCGCCCCGCCGCACGATTATACGCCCTCGCCAAACATTTCGCAGAATTTCCCCAGTTTTGCAGAATTACCATTTGCAATTTTCAAAAATCGTGTTAAAATGAACGCGGATCATAAATATGGAGGTGCTATCATTATGGCTCATGTCATTACTGACGCTTGTGTCAAGTGCGGCGCGTGCGCCGATGCCTGCCCGCTCGGCATCATCACCGAGGGCGAGGACAAGTACGTCATCGACGCTGATCAGTGCGTGGATTGCGGCAGCTGCGCAGCAGAGTGCCCGAACGACGCCATTCAGGAAGCGTAATTCGTACATCGCAGCAGGCCTGTGCCAAGCACAGGTCTGTTGTGCTGTCTGGACATAGTTCAGGGAGTTCCGAAGCAGAACTCCCCGCAAAGGAGAGCCACATGCAGGAATCCCTCCCCAACGGCATTACGCTATGCTGGAGCGCAGCGCACTTCCGCCCCGGCACCGACTCCATGGTGCTGGCCGACTTCGCCCGCCCCGCCGCGCAGGATACTGTCTGCGACCTTGGCTGCGGCTGCGGCACACTGTCGCTGCTGCTGCTCGCCGCGCATCCCCATATCCGCGTGACCGGCGTTGAATTGCAGTCTGATGCCGCCGCGCTTGCGCGCGAAAACGCTGCGCAGGACAAATTGCACGGCCGCTTTTCAGTTCTGGAGGGCGACTTGCGCGACCCGGCTGTTTTACCTGCCGGCGCGTTCGACTGCGCCGTTTCCAATCCGCCTTACTACCCGGTAGCCTCTGGCTACGCCGCGCAGGACGCGGCGCTCCGTGCGGCACGCACAGAGGAATTCTGCACGCTGCCGGAGCTGTGTCAGGCCGCCGCGCGTCTGCTTCGCTGGCACGGCCGCTTTTTTCTCGTGCACAAGCCAGAACGTCTGACCGATGTGCTCTGCGCGCTCCGCGCTGTGTCGCTGGAGCCAAAACGTCTGCAATTTGTGCGCCACAGCGTCAAAACACCCGCCAGCCTTGTGCTCATCGCAGCCGTGCGAGGCGGCAAGCCTGGACTGACGCTGCTGCCGGACTGCACGCTCTTCACCCCGGACGGCGCGCCGACACCAGATCACGACCGAATCTATCACCAGGAGGACTGACCATGCCTGCCATGCTCTGCTTAGTGCCCACGCCCATCGGCAATTTGAGGGATATATCTCCCCGCGCCCGCGACGCGCTGGCGGAAGCCGACTTCATTGCCGCCGAAGACACGCGCGTCACACGAAAGCTGCTCAACTATCTGGATCTCAAAAAGCCGCTCGTCAGCTACTACGAGCACAATAAGCTCGAAAGCGGCCCCAAGATCGTTGCGCGCATTCTGGAAGGGCAGACCTGTGCGCTCGTATCCGACGCCGGTTCACCTGCCATCTCCGATCCAGGTGAGGATCTTGTCCGCCTCTGCGCGGAGGCCGGTATTCCCGTCTGTGCCATTCCCGGTCCATGCGCTGCCATCACGGCGCTGAGTATTTCAGGTCTGCCCACCGGACGCTTTTGCTTTGAGGGCTTCCTTTCTACCAATAAAAAAAACCGTCAGGCGCACCTGACGGCCCTGCGCGGCGAAACGCGCACCATGATCTTCTATGAAGCGCCGCACAAGCTGTGCGCGACGCTGCGCGACCTTGCCGCAGCCTTCGGCGAGGAGCGCCGTCTGTCGCTCTCGCGTGAGCTGACCAAGCTGCACGAGCAGACGCTCCGCATGACGCTCGGCGAGGCGATGCGCTACTTTGACGAAAATGCGCCGCGCGGCGAATTCATCCTCATCGTGGAGGGCGCGCCCGACGAGCCGGAGACCGAGCAGAGCGAGGAGGAGCGTCTTGCCGCCGCCGCGGAGGCTGTGCGCCGCCGCATCGAGCAGGGACAGACTCAGAAGGACGCCGTAAAGGCGGTATCCGCCGAGGTGGGCGTAAAGAAAAACGCGCTGTACCGCTACGTGCTCGAAAACG
>CAKTXB010000184.1 GCA_934630555.1 uncultured Oscillospiraceae bacterium | reverse complement strand
TTCCCCGCGGGAAAGAAAGGGGGGCCGAGCCGCCCCCCTAGCAGGCACTGCCAGAATAAACATGCAACCCTAAGGGTTGCAACAAACCAAAACTACAGGGTACCGGGGCGAAGCCCCGTAAAATCCCCGCACAGCCTGAACGGCTGCAAAAACCAAGAGGCCCCGGGGCGAAGCCCCGCACCCCCCTGCGCAGCCTTTCAGGCTGCAAAACCACAAGGCCCCGGGGCAAAGCCCCGCAAAAGCCTCGCACGACCTGTAAGGTCGCAAAAACCAAGGCCCCGCCGGGGCGCAAAAAAGCACCGGGCGTTTCCGCCCGGCACTCCATTTCCCTTATGCAAAATGCTTCTCGATCACCCCGCGCACCTGCGCGGGCGGGATGCCCAGCACAAATCCAAACTCCCCGTAGAGCATCTCCTCGGCTGCTTTCCAGTTGCGCAGCTCCGTGGAATTGACCGACCGCCGCGCCCCGGCCAGCGCCTGCTGCTTGGCATGGATCGTTTTGCAAAGCCGCAGCAGCCGCTCACAGGAATGCTCCGCCAGCAGCGCGCGATAATACTCGCCCGCCTTGCGCCCATCCTGCGGCACGTCGTCCAGCACCGTCAGCCCCGGCAGCTTCGGCAGCAGATCGTCCAACGCGCTGCGCGAGATCACAGGCCGCATCACGATCTTGCCGTCCACCGGCGCATAGATCGTGCCGCCGTGATAATAGGGGGTCAGCCGGTAATATTCGCGCGCCGGGTCAAGCCCCGGCATCGCCGGATGGCCGATCTCCTCCACGCGGCAAACGCCCTCATGCCCATAGATCACCCAGTCACCCACGCGGAACATAACGCACTCCCCTTTTCTGTTATTGATGCCGGCAGGCCGGCGCGCACAAGCCGCGCAGGCCCTTAGCAAGAACATTATACCACAGGATTTTGGAAAAAGGTAAGTATTTATTTTAAAAATACAATATTTTTGGCGTTTTGACGAAAACGATCTACCGCAAAAACAGCCGATAGAGCTTTTCCTTCGCCGCCGTATAGGGTCTGTAGCGCAGACGAATGTCCACGTGCGGCGATTTCTGCAAAACGCTCCGCTCATGCGTAAACGTGTCAAAGCTCTTTTTGCCGTGGTAGCTGCCCATGCCCGACGCGCCCACCCCGCCAAACGGCAGATGCGGGTTCGACAGATGCACCAGCGTATCGTTCACGCATCCGCCGCCAAACGAGCACGTGGCCAGCACGCGCTGCCGGATGGCGCAGTCGCGCGTAAACAGATACAGCGCCAGCGGCTTTTCATGGCTGTTTATATACGCAATGCACTCCCGAATGTGCCCATACGGCAGCACCGGCAAGATCGGCCCGAAAATTTCCTCCTGCATCACGGCGCTGTCCGGGTCGGCCGGGCAGATCACGGTCGGCTCGATGCGCCGCGCCGCCGCGTCGCACGTACCGCCCAGCACGACCGGCTGCCCCGCCAGTAGCCCGCGCAGCCGGTCAAAATGCCGCTCGTTCACAATGGCCGGGATCTTGCGCCAGTCGCCGTCCGGGAAAAACTCCGCCAGCGCCTTTTGATAGGCGTCCAGAAACTGCTGCAGGACCGGCTCCCGCACAAACGCATAGTCCGGAGCCACACACGTCTGCCCGGCATTCGTCACCTTGCCGAAGGCAATGCGCCGCGCCGCCGTTTCCACATCCGCCGTATCGTCCACGATCACCGGGCTCTTTCCGCCCAGCTCCAGCGACACCGGCGTCAGATGCTCCGCCGCGGCCTGCATCACCACGCGCCCCACTGCCTGAGAGCCGGTGAAAAAAATGTAGTCGAACCGCTCGTGCAAAAGCGCCTGATTCTCCGCGCGCCCGCCCTCGACCACGGCAACGTGCTCCTGCGGCAGCGCCTGCTCGATCACGGCGCGGATCGCCCGGCTGGTATGCGGCGCATAGGCCGACGGCTTCACCACCGCGCAGTTCCCCGCCGCGATCGCCCCCGCCAGCGGCGCCAGACACAGCTGAATGGGATAGTTCCACGGCGCCAGGATCAGCACCACGCCATACGGCTCCGGCGCGATATAGCTTTTGGCCGGGAAGTGCATCAGCGGTGTCGGCACGCGCCGCGTGCGCGACCATCGCCGCACATGGCGCAGCTGGTCGCGGAGCTCCGCCAGCACCAGTCCGATCTCCGTCATATACGTTTCCGCCGCCGGCTTTCCAAAGTCCGCCTCCATGGCAGCCTCCAGCTGCGGCGTCTGCGCCCGGATGGCGTCGCGCAGCGCCAGCAGCGCCCGGATGCGTCCGGGAACGCTGCGCGTCGCACCCGTTGCAAAATACGCGCGCTGCCGCTCCAATAGCTCAAAATCGTCCATAAAACCGCCCCTTTCCATACAATATCCCACAAAATTCTGCAAAATCGCCGCAGCCGGGCCAGCCGGATGCGGCAGTTTTTTATTCGTTTGCCGGCGCGTTCAAAAGCGTCCGGCTCAGCTGCAAAATTTCCGGCTGCCCCAGCGAGTTGCAGAACTCCACCCGGCCCTGCGCCGCCGCAGTCGTCAGCAGTCCTTCCTGCTCCAGCCGCGCGTGCAGCTGCTGGCTCACACCGGCCGCGCCGTCCAATATCTCCACATGCCGCCCCACGATGCGCCGGATGGCCGCCGTCAAAAACGGATAGTGCGTGCAGCCCAGCACGATCGCATCCAGCGACACCTTGCAATACGGCTCCAGCTTGTCCAGCAGATACCCCTCCACGGCCTCGCCGCTCAAAATGCCCTGCTCCACAAACTCCATCAGCCCCGGGCACGGCAGCGGGATGATCTCCGCAGCCGTCTGATACTGCGCCTGCAAATTGCGGAACTTCTCCTCCTTCAGCGTCATCGGCGTAGCCATCACCAGCACCCGGCCGCCCGGATGGCGCTCCACCGCCGGCTTGATGGCCGGCTCCGTGCCAATGACGATCAGCTCCGGCCACGTTTCGCGCAAAAGCGTAATGGCCGCCGACGTCGCCGTGTTGCACGCGATCACCAGCGCCTTCACGCCCCGCTCCACCAGCGGCCGCAGCGCCTGCAAACACAGCGCCCGTACCTCCTCCGGCGTGCGCACCCCATACGGCGCGTGCAGCGAGTCGCCCAGATAGATATAGTCCTCGCACGGCATCAGCCGCACGCTGCTGCGCAGAATGCTGATGCCGCCAAGGCCGGAGTCGAAAAATGCGATTGGCATCGCGCTGCGTTCCATGGGGTCTGCTCCTTTCTTTCGCCCGTCTGCGGGCGTATCTCGGTGGCCGCGCCACCGCAACCGTGCCTCCGGCGGATTTTGCCATAGTCGGCAGGCTTGCGCCCGCCCACCGTTCTTTCCTCAGTGGCTGTGCCACTGCTCCTGTGCCTCCGGCGGATTTGCCGGAATCGGCAGGCTAGCGCCCGTCACCGCTTGTTCCCCGGTGGCCGCGCCACCGCAACCGTGCCTCCGGCGGCTGACTTTTTTCTGCCTTGCCAGAAAAAAGTCAGCAAAAAGAGGCGCTTTAGGACGCGTGGACTTCTACCGCACTGCCACTACTGAAGCCACCAAACCAGCAACTAGTTGCAAACGAACGTCCTCTCCCAAAAGGAACTACGTCTGCCCTGCTCGCCAGAGTAACACTCCAAATTTGCAAGTCGTTGCCTCAGAACGGGTGCCAACAATGCCCCCAGCTCAAAAAACAAGGCCGCACCTACGTTTTCGCCGAAACTGCCGACCCTAAGAACCAACTTCCAACCAAGCACGGGCAACAGCGAAGCGCCTTGCCCCGCCGTAGCACGAAACAACTCCAGCTCGCGCCTTCGGCGCAATCGCTCGGCACTGCCCCCACGCTCTCCCGGGGATAATCCAAAAAGGGGGCCGCGGCCCCCTTGTGGCCGTTGGGGGATCGTCAAGGGGGCCATTCGGAAGGC
>CAKTXB010000183.1 GCA_934630555.1 uncultured Oscillospiraceae bacterium | reverse complement strand
GACGGTGTGCAGCCAGAAGCGCCGCAGTCTGCCGCTGCTGAGCGCGCCCCGCAGGAGCGGCCGATCTCACCCGACGAATTTTTGACGCAGAGGCGCCGCAGGTCGCCCGCTCCGCAGCCGGAGGAAGCGCCTGCACCTGCTGCGGACGAGCTGCACGGCCCGGATATTCTGGCTGTCCACGGCAAGACCGGCGCGCAGCAGATGCCGCCGCTGGTGCTGGATACCCTGCCGGGCATCGTGCCTGCGGCATCTGATTCAGTGCCGCAGCCATCGCGGCCGGCGGAACCCGTTCCCGAACGCCCCGCGCCGACGGCGGAGCACAGGGAGCCGCTCAAACCGGCTGCGCCGGAAGCACCGCTTGCCCCGGAGTTTACGGAGGAGAAAATCAAAAAGTCCGACGTTTTACAGGAAGCTGCCATGATCGACCAGCAGGTAAACAAGCAGGACGAGCAGCCAACCTATCACTATCCGCCCATTGATCTGCTGAATGCCGCTTCGGGCGCGGCGGTGGACGGCACGGAGGAAATGCGCCAGAACGCGGAGCGTCTGAACGATACCTTGCAGAGCTTCGGCATTGAAGCCAGCATCGTGAACGTCACGCGCGGCCCCTCCATCACGCGCTATGAGCTGGAACTCAGCCGCGGCACAAAGCTGTCCAAAATTACAAATCTGGCTGACGATATTGCGCTTTCACTCGGCGCGTCCGGCGTGCGCATTGCGGCCATCCCGGATAAGATCTCCGTGGTCGGCATTGAGGTGCCAAACCGCGCGGTGTCTACCGTTTTTGCGCGAGACGTCATCGACTCGCCGGAATTCAAACGCAGCAAGTCGTGCATTTCGTTTGCGGTCGGCAAGGACATCGGCGGCAATCAGATCATCGGCGATATTGCCAAGCTGCCGCATATGCTCATTGCCGGCACGACCGGCTCCGGCAAATCGGTGTGCATGAACAGCCTCATCGTGTCGCTGCTGTATAAATCCCGGCCGGATGAGGTGAAGCTCATTATGGTCGACCCGAAAATGGTCGAGCTGCGTGTATACGATAAGATCCCGCATCTGCTCATTCCGGTCGTGACCGACCCAAAGAAGGCGGCGGGCGCGCTGCAATGGTCTGTGACGGAAATGATGCGCCGCTACCGCACGCTGGCCGACGCGGGCGTGCGCGATTTGGAATCGTACAACAAGCTGGCCCGCAGCACGGGCGAATTTGAAACCATGCCGCGCATTGTCGTGGTCATCGACGAGCTGGCCGACCTCATGCTCGTGGCGGCCAAGGAAGTCGAAGAATCCATCTGCCGCGTGGCGCAGATGGGCCGTGCTGCTGGCGTGCATCTGGTTATTGCCACGCAGCGTCCTTCGGCAGACGTTATCACAGGCCTTATGAAAGCCAACATCCCGTCACGCATCGCGTTCGCGGTCGCATCGGCCATGGAATCGCGCATCATTCTGGACACTGCCGGCGCGGAAAAGCTCGTCGGCAAGGGCGATATGCTCTACGCCCCGCTCGGGCAGGGCAAGCCCCGCCGCGTGCAGGGCTGCTTCATCACCGAGGATGAGGTGCAGCGCGTGGTGGACTACGTAAAGCAGGACAGCGCGCCGGCCTACTCCAAGGAGATCGAGCAGGAGATCGAGCGCCGCGCCGAGCAGGGGAGCAAATCCTCCGGCAGCACGGCAGCCGCACCGGCGGAAAGCGACGATGCGGATGGCGACGAAATGACGCCTGCTGCCGTGGAGGTGCTGCTGGAAACTGGACAGGCGTCCGTTTCCATGCTCCAGCGCCGCCTGAAGCTCGGCTACGCGCGCGCCGCGCGTATCATGGACGAGCTGGAGGAAAAGGGCATCGTCGGCCCGTTCGAGGGATCGAAGCCGCGCCAGATGCTTATCACCCGCGAACAGTGGGAGGCCATGAAAAACGGCACACCGGCGGACTTTGATCAGACCCCGCTGCCCGCCGTAGAGGAGGAGATCCCTTAACTTCAGTCAACACCGGCAGCGGTTTTGATAAACAGGGGAGCATATGACATGCGCGATGCTCCTCAAACAAAATGCATTGCATCCGGACATACGTGCCGGAGCAAGAGCGGAGGTAATTACAAATGAACAGCAACAAAAAAACACACGAACACATCGTCCTGCTTACATCCATGGCGCTGCTGACGGCCATTGTGGTCGTTTTGCAGCTGGTGGGCAGCAGCTTCCGGATCGGCCCGATCCCGTTTTCACTGGTGCTTGTGCCCATCGTCATCGGCGCGATCTTGTTTGGGCCGTGGGCGGGCGCGTTCCTTGGCGCTATCTTTGGCGTGATCGCCCTGTCCGGCGGCATCAGCGGCACGGACACGTTTACAGCCACGCTCTGGTCGTTCAGCCCCTTCTGGACAGCGCTGACCTGCCTTTTAAAGGGCGCGGCGTGCGGTGCGGTGCCCGGCCTTGTGTATCGCGCGCTTGCAAAGCGCCAAACGCTCGCCTGCATTCTGGCGGCGGTCGTTTGCCCCATTGTGAACACAGGCGTGTTTGCGCTTGTCATGCTCACGGCGCTGCATACGCCGCTCATGCAGATGGCGGCAGACTACGGCTGGGCCGGGAATGTGACAACGGTGCTGTTTGTCACCGTCATCGGTGTGAACTTTTTCGTGGAGTTCGGCATCAACACCGTGCTCAGCGCCGCGATCGCGCGCATCATCAAGGCGGTACAGAAACATTGAACAAGGAGAGCGGACGCGATGCGCCCGCTCTTTTTTGCAGCATATCTGTGCTTGTTTGTGAAAATGTTGGATTGTGTGGAGTTTTTGTAGTGCAGCCTGTGCAAAACGCACGAAAACCCGCATGGACGCTGAAAAACAGCCCTGCGCGTTCAAACATATACCAACAGAAGTTCGCTGAAATTGCAAAGAAAAAAGGAAAATCCGTTGACATCATACCATGAATGCGGTACAATGCACATGAAACCAATACAATTCAACACAAATCCATGTTTTGTCTTGTAAATCCATCCGCGCTGCGGATAGTTCAGAAAGGAAGATATAGCACATGAAGACGAAAGCGGTTCGTATTCACGGGAAAATGGATCTCCGTCTGGAGGAGATCGAACTTCCGGCTGTCGGTCCGGACGACGTACAGGTCAAGGTCATTTCCGACTCCATCTGCATGAGCACCTACAAGGCTGCGGTCGAGGGCCCGGAGCACAAGCGCGTGCCCGATGATGTGGCGGAGCATCCCACCATTGTCGGCCATGAATTCTGCGGCGTGATCACCGAGGTCGGTGAGCACTGGAAGAACAAGTACAAGGTCGGTCAGGGCTTTGCCATCCAGCCCGCGCACTTCTACAAGGGCTCGCAGCTCGCCCCCGGCTACTCCTACCAGTACTGCGGCGGCGACAGCCAGTATTCCAACATCCCCATTGAAACGCTGCTGACGGACAACCTGCTGACGTATGATTCCGATACATATTTCTACGGCTCTCTGGCCGAGCCTATGAGCTGCATCATCGGCACGTTCCACGCCATGTACCACACCAAGGCCGGCTCCTATGAGCACGACATGGGCATTGTGGAAGGCGGCAAGATGGCGTTGCTTGCCTCTGTCGGCCCCATGGGCCTTGGCGCCATTGACTATGCGCTGCACTGCGATCGCCGTCCGAGCCTGCTGGTCGTTACCGATATTGACGACGAACGTCTGGCCCGCGCCGAGAGCATCTACACCGTGGAGCACGCCAAGAGCCTTGGCATTGAGCTGCACTATGTCAACACCGCAAAGCCCGGCTGCGGCACAGAGTATCTGCGCGAGCTGACCGGCGGCACCGGCTATAACGACGTCATCTGCTTTGCACCTGTGAAGCCCGTCGTGGAGCAGGCCGGCGACATTCTGGGCTTTGACGGCTGCCTCAACTTCTTCGCAGGCCCGACGAACAACCAGTTCAAGGCCGAGTTCAATTTCTACAATGTCCATTACCTCTACAC
>CAKTXB010000182.1 GCA_934630555.1 uncultured Oscillospiraceae bacterium | reverse complement strand
CATATACACAAGACCCGGCTTCATTTTGTAGCTGCCGTTTTTGAGCTTTTCAACCGGCTTGTAAAAATCCTTTGTTCTGACGATTTCGCCTGTGTTCACGCCTCTTTTCGCGTCGCCCTTGTGAATGTAGCAGTGCTCGCAGCCTTCGCTGCATTTTTTACATCCTCGCCAGGGATTCCATACTGGCATAAGTTTTCCTCATCTAATTCAAGGTTTCAGTTTTTGAAAAATCATGCAGATCGACATAAATCGTGTCGGCAAGTTTTCGCAAAGAGTCATCGTCCACAAAGCTGACTCGTTTTCCGTAGCTTTCAATCATTGCCCGCGTTTCGGCGTCTTTCTTTTCTTCCGGAAGATTTTTGGCTTTCGCATAAAGCAGAGCCATCATCGTCCTGTGCTTGAAATTCAGTTTCTCATAGTCGATTGCTCCGCGCAGATGGTAGATTTTCGCCCTGTCATAAATTTGCTTTGGAATCTGGCGTTGAATGGAACGCCTGATGTGGTTCGTGTTCTGCTCGTCCTGAACATCCGCAAGTCCGACAGTCACAATGATGAATTCCGTCTTTTCGGAAAGAAGAGAGGCGACCTTCTTCAGTCCCAAAGCGCCGCCCGCGTAAAGCGCGCCAAAGTGGATTACGCAGTCATAACCGCAAACGGACTTGATTTCGTTGTACGGAAGAATTTTGGCTTCCGTCAGTTTTGCAAAAGTTTGCGCATAATGCCTTGCCGAGCCGTACTGGGTTCCGTAAGTAACTAGAATTTTCATTGCTTCTCCCATAAAAAGTCAAGATTAAAACTTCAGTTTTAAGATAAAAACAGCCACCATGTTCGGCTGTTTTTATCATGCCTCCTTTTTTCTTCTATATAACTCCAAAGTTTTTCGTATTTGCTCATTTTGAACTTATATCCGCTCCGCCGCAGCTCCGTAAACTTGCATTTCCTCGCGCTTTCCTATTGCGATGATTTTTACAAGAAGCACGTCATCCTAGATTGAATAGACAATTCTGACTTGGTTTTTGCAGGCATACATTTTTCTGTAGCCGGAAAGATTGTAACCGTTTTTGTTTCCAAGTTCTTCTCCAAGAAAAGGCTCCGTCTTGAGTTTGCCCAACTGGTTTTTAACAAGAATTTTCACACTTCCGTCAAGAGCGCAAAATTCTTTCAGTGCGGCCGGGTGAAATTTTATTTCATAGCATTTTTCCATCAGAAACCAGCCTATTTAATCGCCTCGTCATAAGAAATGTATTCCGATTCTGGAGTTTGGCTGCGGATTTGAACCGTGTCAAAAATCTCTTTCCGCTCGGCAATTTCCTCTATGGATTTCAGCTTTTCATATTCTTCAACAGGAATCATTACGGCCTGCATCTCGTTGTTTTTTATGATTGCAATTTTTTCCTGCTTTGATTCCGTCAGCTGTTTCAGAAAAGTCGCGAAGTTCCTTACGAACTGGCTGCATGACACAATTTCATTTCTTGCAAAAGTCACCATAATTCGCCTCCATATAAAAAGCATTCTGTAAATAATTACAGAAAATTATACGTAAAATTTTGCATAAAATCAATTTATTTCTTCCTCTTCTTCGGAACTGGCGTGATTTTTTCCAGAATCGGAATCACTTTGTCCAAAAGCTCGCGGTTTTCAATGTCGAGGATAAAGTGCTCCTTTGCGCCGTCGTAAGGAAATCCGCATTCCGCGTTGAATTCTTTCATGACCGGCTCGGTTTCCGGCAGTTTTTTCACAAAAACCGTGTTGTCGCACACAAGAAGAACCGGTTTTTCGTTCAGGTACGCCATATATTCGCCGAACATCTTGCGGTTTCGCACCTCGCCGTATTGTTCAATCTGCTCGCACACAAAATCAATGTATTCTTTGGTTGTCGCCATTTTTGTTTTCCTTATTTTTCCGCCACTTTGTCTTTCAAAACCGCCCGCAGTGCCTTGAACTTTTCCTTCCAGTCCTGTGAAATGCGGAATGAATCGCAGATTTTTTGAATCGCCTTGCCGCAGATTTTGTAGTCAAGTCCGCAAGTTCCCATCCATTCGTGCACGGCTTGCGGCTCGGTTACGGCAAGCTCTGCAATCAGCCAGGCTTCGCCCATCTGAACGTAATAATGCCCGTCGTTTTTCATCAGAGGAAGAAGCTGCCCCGCATGTCCTCTCCCCAGGCGTGAAATAAAAAGCACGTATCCCCAGCGGCGCACAAAAGGGTCTTCGGATTTTATGTATTCCGCCGCGTATTTCAACGCCGCCTCAAAGTCCAAGTCCGCAACAAAGCCAATCAGCTCGTCCGTGTGCCACCAGTCCGAAAAAAGCAGGTTTTCGTGAATAAACGCCATCCGAGCGTCCACGTCCTTTATCTGCTCAAGGCTCGTGTAAAAATAAATCCTGTGGAACTGCTGCTGCGTCAAAATGTGCTCGCGGAGCAGGGAAGCGTCCGCATTTTTCTTGACATAGCCGCGAATCAGGCGGTCAACGTCGGCGGTCTTGTATTTTCCGAGCGCGTCCAAATCCTTTTGAACAAGCTGCGGCGTAAGAACTAAATAGCTGCTCATTTTTCCTCCAATAAATCCTCTGGAATTTTTCAACGTGCAAGCAGATTGTTCTTTGCGCACTGATTGTTCTTGTGAATCATCGCGACTTTTTCGCAGCCCTCCATTTCTGCGCAGTCGCCGCATGTTTCTACTTTTTTGCCGAGCGCGCATTGTCTAATCGGACAAAGAGAATCGCAGAACGGAGTTTTCCGCCCGTCTATGCGGCAGCCGTCGCAGTTTATCATTTCCGCAGTGATTTCAACGCCGTTCAGTTTTGACCATTCAGCTGCAACTTTTTTTCGCAGCTCCAAATTGTTTTCAACGGTCGCTTTTCTGGCCTCGCAGGATTCGCAGTCCAGTCCGCAAAATGCAATCAAGTTTTTCATTTGTTTACCTTCCTTTCTTTTTTTTCAGGGGCTTCCCTGCCTTGCGGCAGGTCGGGCTTTGCGTGGTTACGGCTTTCGCCTCCATTCCTCCGCTTCGCTTCGGAACACGCCTACGGCGTGCCACTCCAATCCCTAAGCCTTGGCTTAGGACGTGCGCGTGAGGAGCGCACACGTAAAATAAAAGAGTTTTGCGATAGCAAAATCTCGCGGGGATGTCTAATAAGTTCTAAATGTCATTGTCGTACTTGATACGACAATCTCTAAATGATTGCAATATATGCATTTAGATTTTCGGGTCAAGCCCGAAAATGACAGAAAAGATACTTTTGGGACATCCCCAAGCCCTAAGCCGTTTACTTCATCTACAAATTCTCTTCCAAAATTCGAATTCCTTCTTCCACATTCCGTCCGAGGATTTCCTGCATTTTTTTGAACTCGTATTTTTTGTGCAGGTTGTCCAAAACTTTGCGGTGGGCTTGTTTTCCGTGCCGCCGGATGAAGATTGCCTGCGCCTTGCTTGCGGCGGCTCCGTCGTTGCTTGTCGAGTAGAATCCTTTTTCGCACTTTTCGAGTTCCGGGCAGTCAAAGCAGCCGTCAAGATTTTTTTCCCCGCAGCATTTTACGTTCGGGCATTTTCCGCCGGGAAACATCGTGCCGAACGAGCAGCAGTTGAATACCGAGCGGCAGCCTCCGCACCATTCACCCAAAAAGCAGTGGGCGCACGAAAGTCCGCAGATTGCCGTCATGTCAACGCCCTGTTTTGCCGTCGCCACGATTTGGGCCTTCCAGCGTCCGCCGTTTTCAAGCCGCTTCTGTTTTTCCTCGCTGTCTGCGGAAAGTTCCTTGCGGTAAATCCGCGTCTCCTCGCCGCCGACCGATTTTGCCGTCTTGAAGAATTCGTAGCCGTATTTTTCGTAAAGTCCCGTGTGGTCAGTTGAAATGTAGACCGCCTCGCGTCCCATGACGGTTGCAACGCTTTCCGCCCAGTTCAGAAGCTCCCCTGCGTAACGGTGTCCGCGGTATTCTGGAGCAGTGTAGACAAAGCCAATCCAAGGCGAAAGTTCCGTGGGCTGAAC
>CAKTXB010000181.1 GCA_934630555.1 uncultured Oscillospiraceae bacterium | reverse complement strand
CCCCCGTATGACCTGTAAGGTCGTGAAAACCAAAGGCCAGCGGGGCAAAGCCCCGCCAGCCCCCTCAGTGCTTGGGTACAAGCACAGCTTTCCCGCCCATATAGGGCTGCAAACACGCCGGAATGGTCACGCTCCCGTCCGCCTGCAAATGATTCTCCAAAAACGCAATGAGCATTCTCGGCGGCGCAACGCAGGTGTTATTCAGCGTGTGCGCCAAATACGTTTTCCCGTCCTCGCCGCGAATGCGGATGTTCAGCCGCCGCGCCTGCGCGTCGCCCAGATTCGAGCACGAGCACACCTCAAAATACTTCTTCTGCCGCGGGCTCCACGCCTCAATGTCGCACGACTTCACCTTCAGATCGGCCAGATCGCCCGAGCAGCACTCCAGCTGCCGCACCGGGATCTCCAGATTGCGGAACAGCTCCACGGAATAGCGCCACAGCTGGTCGTACCACTTCATAGAGTCCTCCGGCCTGCACACCACGATCATTTCCTGCTTTTCAAACTGGTGGATGCGGTACACGCCGCGCTCCTCCAGCCCGTGGCTGCCCACCTCCTTGCGGAAGCAGGGGGAATACGACGTCAGCGTCAGCGGCATCTGCCCCTCCGGCAGGATCTGGTCAATGAACCGCCCGATCATCGTGTGCTCCGACGTACCGATCAGATACAGGTCCTCGCCCTCGATCTTATACATCATCGCTTCCATCTCCGGGAACGACATCACGCCCTTCACCACATCGCCGTGCATCATAAACGGCGGAATGACATACGTAAAGCCCTTCTGGTCGATCATAAAGTCGCGCGCATACGCCAGGACCGCCTCATGCAGCCGCGCAATGTCGCCCAGCAGATAGTAAAAGCCCATCCCGGCCACGCGCCCCGCCGCGTCCTTGTCAATGCCGTCAAAGCGCGCCATGATGTCCACATGGTGCGGCACCTCATACTCCGGCACCACCGGCTCGCCGAACCGTTCGACCTCCACATTGCAGCTGTCGTCCGGCCCAATGGGCACCGACGGGTCAATGATGTTCGGGATCACATACAAGATCTCGCGGATGCGCGCGTCCGCCTGCGCCACCTGCGCGTCCAACGCCGCCCGGCGCTCGTCGTCCGCCTTCACCGCCGCGTTATTTTTGTCGATCTCGGCCTGCAATTCGGCCTTCTTCGCCGCGTCGTCGCACTTTTTCAGCTGCCCATACAGCGGCCCGTTCGCCTTGGACAGCTTGTTGCGCGCCGCCTTCAGGCGCTCCACCTCCGCAATGGCCGCCCGCCGCTGCGTGTCCAGACCAATGACCTCGTCCACCAGCGGCAGCTTCTCCTCTTGGAACTTTTTGCGAATGTTTTCCTTAACAACATCCGGGTTTTCACGAACAAATCGAATATCAAGCACAGTACATTACTCCCTTATTCTGCCAGCAGCGCCGCATATACCCGCAGCGCCTCCTGGGAAAGATACTCCTGATTTTTCTCCACGATGCCCATGGCCTTGGAGAATGTCACATTGCCCTCGTGCGTCGTGCACTGCAAGGCCGTAATGAGCGCGTTATACGCGTCCGCCGTCCGGTCCAGATCGGTCTGCGTCTGCCTTTCAAGCGCCTCCAATTCCTCCTGCAGCGCTTCCGCCTGCGCGGCCAGCTTCTCCTGCTCCGCCGCCTGCTGCTTCAGCCGCTCGACCTCCTGCTGCAAGTCGCGGTTCTGCGTCTGTAACTGCTCGGCGCGGCTCAGCGCGCTGGCGTTGCTTTCATTCAGCGCCCCGATCTGCGCGCGGCTGCTGCTCTGCTGCATGATGAGCGACACCAGCACGATCAAAAACGCCGCCGCAAACAAGACTGCCATATACCGCAAAAGCGCATTCTTTTTCGCGTCGCTCAGCGGCTTTTTTTCCTCTGCCGCGGCCTTCTTCTGTGCCGGAGCAGCTTCATCCAAAGCCCCCGGCGCACCCGCCGCGTTCTGCTCCGCACCGGCCTGATCCGCCGCAGCCTCTGCCGCCGCGTTTTCAGCCGCATGGGCCGCCGCAGTCTGCGCCGCGTTTGGCGGCTGCACGGTCTCCGCCGTGCCGGCCGGCTTTTTTTCTTCGCTCATCCTCTGCGCTCCTTTCCATCCGACGCCTGCAAGCTGTCCAGCAGCCGCTGCAGGTCGTCCTCGCCGTAATATTCCAGCTCCACGCGCCCCTTGCGCTTTCCGTGATGGATCTTCACCCCGCGCCCCAGGCTCTTGCTCAGATCGCGCTCACACACGGCAATGTAGTCCACCGCCGGCTTCGGCGCGGGCGGCTTTTTCCCGCCCTTGGCCATATTCCGGCACATCAGCTCCGTCTGCCGCACCGAAAGCTGCAAATTCTGCACCCTCTGCGCCACGGCGATCTGCGACGGCGCGTCCGCCAGCGTCAAGATCGCCCGCGCGTGCCCGGCGGAAATGCCGCCCTCCTGCACCATCGTCACGATCTCGTCCGGCAGCGCCAGCAGCCGCAGCGCGTTCGCCACCGCCGGCCGGGATCTTCCCACGCGTTCGGCCGCCGCGCTCTGCGTCATGCCATACTCGTCCATCAGCTGCCGATAGCCCATGGCTTCTTCGATCGGGTCCAGATCCGCGCGCTGCAAATTTTCGATCAGCGCCAGCTCCATCGCCTCGCGGTCGTCGGCCTCAATGACCACCACCGGCACTTCCGTCAGTCCGGCCATCCGCGCCGCGCGCCACCGCCGCTCGCCGGCAATGATCTGATAGTACCCCGACGGCAGCTTCCGCACCGTCAGCGGCTGGATAATGCCGTGCAGCCGAATGGAATCGGCCAGCTCCGCCAGCGCCTCCTCGTCAAACCGATGGCGCGGCTGCGCCGGATTCGGCTCCACCTTCTGCAGCGGCAGCTGTACCGCGCCGCCCGGCGTATCCGCCTGCTGCACGGCCGCTTCGCCCAGCAGCGCGCCCAGACCCTTTCCAAGTCCCCGTTGTCCGGCCATCTCCCGGCCTCCTTTCCAAAATCACCGCAGCTTCGCCAAAACCTCTCCGGCCAGCTGCTCATACGCCTGCGCTCCCCGGCTCAGGCGGTCATACTCATACACCGGCTTCCCGTGGCTCGGCGCCTCCGACAGCCGCACATTGCGCGGAATGACCGTCGCAAACACTTTTCCCGGGAAATACCGCCGCACCTCCTCGGCCACCTGCGCCGAAAAGTTCGTCCGTCCGTCATACATCGTCAGCAAAACGCCAAAAACGCCCACCGTCGGGTTGAGCCCCCGCTTGATGGCCCGCAGCGTCTGCATCAGATCCGAAAGCCCCTCCAGCGCATAATATTCGCACTGCACCGGGATCAAGACCTCGTCCGCCGCGCAGATCGCGTTCAGCGTCAAAAGCTCCAACGACGGCGGGCAGTCGATCAGGATGGCATCATACGCCCCCCGCAGCGGCTCCAGCGCGCGCCGCAGCGCAAACTCGCGCCCCTGCGCGCCCACCAGCTCCACGCTCGCGCCCGAAAGCCCCGGCGTCGAAGGGATCAGGTCGCCATACGGCGTTTTCAAAACGCACGCCGCCGCGTCCTTCAGCCCCAAAACGATGTCATAGCTCGTACCCGAGGCCGCGCCCTTTTCCGCGCCAAAGCCCGACGTCGCATTCGCCTGCGGGTCAAAATCGCACAATAGCACACGCTTTCCCGCCCGATGCAGCGCCGCCGCCAGATTCACCGCCGTCGTCGTCTTGCCAACGCCGCCCTTCTGGTTCACAAACGCCAAGATCATCACGCGCCACCTCCTGAACTTTTTTCTCTGAAACTTAGAGCTTTATTATATCGGTGTTGGGGCGTAATTGCAATACAAAAAGAGAAACAAATGCGTGTTTCACGTGAAACACGCGAAAAGGGTTTGCCATAGTCGGCAGGCTAGCGCCCGTCACCGCTTTTGCTTATCGCCCCTGCGGCGCGAAGTCACCGTTTTTGCCTCAGTGTTTGCAACACTGCACCTGTGCCTCCGGCGGCCCATTCTTTTCTGCCTTGCCAGAAAA
>CAKTXB010000180.1 GCA_934630555.1 uncultured Oscillospiraceae bacterium | reverse complement strand
GGCCTGCACCGCTCCGGGTCCAGATCCTCAATGCGCAGCACCATCGTACCGCCGGCACGGCGCACCGACAGCCACGCCAGCAGCGCCGAAAACAGATTTCCCAGATGCATCCGCCCGCTTGGGCTCGGCGCAAAGCGCCCCACAATGGCCATGACAATTTCCTCCTTATTTCCGGGATATTGTAACACAGCCCACAATATGATACAATGCAGAAAATGAGGTGAGTCCATGAAGCATAACATCACACTGCGTAAGATCATCGGCCATTTTCACACCATCACGCACCACCGACATCTTGTTCGGCGCGGCTGCTTCCGGGTGGGGCTCTACTATCAGGGGCTGACGCATGATCTTTCCAAATACAGCCCTACTGAGTTCTGGACCGGCGTGTGTTACTATCAGGGCACGCGCAGCCCCAATGCTGCCGAGCGCGAGGAAAAGGGCTATTCTGAGGCATGGATGCACCACAAAGGCCGCAACCGCCACCACTTTGAATACTGGACCGATCTCAACATGAAAACCGGCCGCTATGAGCCTGTGGCCATGCCGCCGCGCTATCTGGCTGAGATGGTCATGGACCGCATTGCCGCCTGCAAAACGTATCAGGGCGCAGCCTACACCGACGCGGCGCCGCTGGACTATTTTGAACGTGCCAAGGAAACGCGTCTGTTCCATCCACAGACGGGCCGGGAACTCGTGTTCCTGCTCACCATGCTGCGCGATCACGGTGAGGCTGCCACGTTCCGCTTCATCCGCACCACCGTGCTTAAGGGCCTGCCGTTTGCGAATACTTCGTGCGAAGCGACCTATGTTATGTCATCTAAATAGTCTTTTTCTGTGCAGTTTTCACAAAAAACTGCACACATTTTTCTTCTTCAGTGCATAGACCTTTTTACGCTGGCGCGGTATAATAGCCTTGTCAGATCCCGCGTCTGCGGGAAAAATTAAAGGAGGAAGTCATGAAAAGAGTTCTTGCACTGATCCTGACGCTTTGCCTGCTGCTCGGCACGCTGGGCACGGTCGCATTCGCGGCGGAGGCAAAGTCCGACGACATCGTCATTCTGCACACAAACGACGTCCACTGCGGCGTCACCGACGGCCTCGGCTATGCCGGCGTCGCGGCCTACAGGGCTGAAATGGAGCAGACGCACAACTACGTCGCGCTCGTGGACGCCGGCGACGCGATCCAGGGCGAACCCATCGGTCTGCTGTCCGCCGGTTCGTATCTGGTCGACATCATGAACGAGGTCGGCTATGACTACGCCACACTCGGCAATCACGAGTTCGACTACAAGCTCCCCCGCCTGCAGCAGCTTGTGAAGCAGGCCAAGTATGAATATGTATCCTGCAACTTCCAGTACACCGGCACGCAGAAGGATGCGCTGAAGGTCGCGCCCTATGCCATCGCCGATTACGGCGGAACGAAGGTCGCCTACGTCGGCATCACCACACCGGAGAGTTTTGTGAAGTCCACGCCCGCGTATTTTAAGGACGATAACGGCAACTTCATTTACACCTTCTGCGAGGATAAGACCGGTAAGGCGCTCTACACTGCCGTGCAGGACGCCGTGGACGACGCCCGCGCGGACGGCGCGGACTATGTTGTTGCGCTGGCGCACCTTGGTATTGAAGGCACGACCGAGTACTGGACATCGGAAGCCGTTGTGGCCAACACCACCGGTATTGACGCCATGATCGACGGTCACTCCCACGAAGCGTTTACCAAGTCCGTTGCCAACAAGGACGGCCGCAAAATTTCCCTGACGCAGACCGGCACAAAGCTCGCCAACCTCGGCAAGCTGACCATCGCCAAGGACGGCACGATCACCTCCGAGCTCATCAGCAGCAAGGACTACACCGAAAAGGACGCACACATCACCGACTACATCACCAAGATCACTGACCAGTTCTCCGCCGACCTCAGCAAGGTCGTGGCAACGTCTGCGGTCGATCTCATCGACTCCGACGAGGACGGAAACCGTCTGGTCCGCAACACCGAAACGAACCTTGGTGATCTGTGCGCCGACGCGTTCCGCGTCATGATGGACGCCGACATCGGCATCATGAACGGCGGCGGCCTCCGCAAGCCCATCAAGAAGGGCGACGTCACGCTGGGCACGCTGATGAGCGTGTTCCCGTGGGGCAACCTCCCCTGCAAGGTCTCCGTCACCGGCCAGACTGTGCTGGATATGCTGGAAATGGGCGCCATGAAGTACCCGTCTGAAAGCGGCGGCTTCCTGCATGTTTCGGGCCTGAAGTACAGCATTCTCCCGCGCGTGGCCTCCACCATTGAAACGACCGATCAGGGCGAGTTCGTCAAGGTCGCCGGTGCGCGCCGCGTGTGCAACGTGCAGGTGCTGAACCAGAAGACCGGCAAGTATGAGCCCATCAACGCGAACAAGACCTACACCCTCGGCGGCATCGACTACACCATCCTCTACTGCGGCGACGGCTTCAACATGTTCGACACCGCCAAGGTCATCAAGGCGGCGGACGCCAACTATACCGAAGCCAAGATGGTCACCGAGTACATCTCCACCAAGCTCGGCGGCAAGATCGGCACGGATTACGCCAAGGCACAGGGCCGTATCTCGGTTTTGAACTATCAGGATGTTCTGGCCGATGCGTGGTACGCCCCCGCAGTTGACTATGTCACAGAGCAGAAACTCATGAACGGCTTCGGCGCTGCATTCCAGCCGAACGCCAGCACCTCCCGTGCCATGATCGTCACCATGCTCTACCGGCAGGCCGGTTCGCCGGAGGCTGCTGGCAAGCTGTCCGACACCTTCACCGACTGTGCTGACGACGCGTGGTATTCCAAGGCTATTCTCTGGGCTTCTCAGAACGGCGTTGTGAAGGGCTATGGTAAGGTCTTTAAACCCAATCAGGCTGTCACGCGGCAGGAAATGGCCACTATTCTCTATAACTTTGCCCTTGCAAACGGTGCAGACAAGATCACATCCTACGCGCTGAGCTACACCGACACCGTGGCCGACTGGGCGCAGGCTGGTGTTGCCTACTGCACCGAGCACAAGCTCATGAGCGGCATTGGCGGCAACCGCTTCAGCGGCGCCTCCACCACGACCCGTGCCATGGGCGCGCAGATCCTCATGAACGTCGACAAGGCGTCTGCGAAATAGGTTTTGCAATTTCATATCCGACGGGCGGGAGCATCGCTCCCGCCCGCTTTTTGCATTCGCGGGGCGTAAGATATAAAAAGATTGTAAAGATTCACAGAAAAATTTGCTTCTTTCCGTCGAATGTGGTAGAATGCGGGGTGTCTATGTGATATTCGCCTGACTTCTGGGGGTTTGAACCTTGAGTGTAACATTATTCGGCAATTCCAAAAACGCGGCCCATGTGGCGCAGCGAAGCAAAAAAACAAAGAAGCAGAAAGTCAAAAAGCCGCTCAAAGCACTGGCCATCTGGCTGTGTGTGCTGTTGGTGCTGGAGGGGCTGTATTTCTTCTGCGTCTATACCACAAACAGCTTCGTTTCCTACTGGCGCACCGCCTATATCAACACCGCGCTGTCCACCATGCGCCACCGCTGGCTGGCCACAGCTTTGCTGCCCAAGGATGTTGTGCAGCAGGTCATTGACCGCAACACCGCTGTTGCCGCCGAGGCCTCCGGCAAGACTTCCTCGTGGCAGAAGGATGACACGGTGAAGCCCAACAAGGTCCGCGATCTTGACGTGGAGATCGAGCAGGAAAAAGAGCTGACGGAAGAAGAAAAGCAAGCGCTTTTACGCGAGTCGTTCTATGAGCTCTATTGGGAGTTGGACCAGGACTCCATGGAAGCTTATCTGGCCGAGCATCCCGACACGCTTGCAAATGGCTGGAACAACATCTACATCAATGAGGCCGGGCTGGACGACAGCGGCACCTCCATCCGCACGGTTTTTGATGAACAGGTGCTTGCCATTGACTCCGCCAACGGCGTTTTGCTCATCCGTGTGCAGGGCGACGGCTACCGTGGCGTGCTGGCTGTGGGCAAAAATCCGGAGCA
>CAKTXB010000179.1 GCA_934630555.1 uncultured Oscillospiraceae bacterium | reverse complement strand
GTCTTCGCCTTCACCCTCGTGGAAATCCACGGTGTGGCCATGCGCCACATAGTTGCCCTGCGTGGAGTCGTACTTCAGCAGGTGCGCCAGCATCTTGGCAGAGGTCAGATCGTTGATGGCAACAACCTCATAGCCTTCTGCACCGAACATCTGACGGAACGCCAGACGGCCAATACGGCCAAAACCATTGATCGCTACTTTAACAGACATGAATAGTTCCTCCTTCTAATTATGCCAGAAACCGGTTTTGCGCCGTTTCCCGGCTGCACAAAGTACTCTTCATACTTTTTCGGCTAGAATTATACTGTATTTTGTCGGTTCTGTCCAGAGTTATTTTCACAAAAAGCGGCGTAAAATCGCCCGATTTCAGCCCTGCACTCGTCATTTTTCACAACAGCCATGTATATTATGCAAAAGTATCGCTTTGTGCGCCGCAAAAACCCCCGCAGGCGTGCCTGCGGGGGAGCTTTTCAGTCTATGTCGCGTACGATCTCCGCGGGCGGTTCATCCAGCTGCTCCGGATGCGCAAGCAGACGCTTTAAGTACTTGAGCACCGTTGCAAAATAGAAGCCGTCGCAAATGCGCTCGTCCGTGTTCACGGTGTAATCCACATACTTTTTCTGCACCACTGTTCCATCGGCCTGCAGCTCGTTGCGGCGGTATTTGCACCCAAGCGCGCAGAACACCGGCAGGTTGCCAAAGTCGTACAGATGATGCACGATCGGCTGAATGCCAAGCGACCCCATGGATGTAAAGAACACCGAACCGTGGAATGGGCTGACCTCCAGCAGGAACTTTGGCAGCAGACCGAAATAGTCCGCCGTTTTCAGCAGCCAGATCACAAACTTGAACAGCACGCCCGGAATAAGTGACAGCGCCTTTGCCGTCTTATCAAAATCGCTGGCGTCCGCTCCGCTCTTGACACGTGCGACTGCTTCGTTCATTTTTTGATAAATCACATCCGCCGTATCACCTGGATGCAGATGGAGCTTGATGCAGCTTTCCGCGCCACTCGTCGTCATCTCTTCCTTAATGGTCATGCAGAACTGAATGTCGCCATCGCGCGCATATACCTGCTGGCCTGAAAGGAAGCGGTTCACCGCAGGGTATTTTGCAACACACCGCACATAGGCCGCCAAAAACACATGTGTGATGCCAAAGCCCGTCAGGCCCTGCCGCCGCTTCTCGCGGATATACTTTTCCATGTTCGTGATCTCCACTGTGTCACGCACATTGTTCGAGGCCGGCACACGGTTCGGCATGATGTAGTTTGCCACGACCTGGAACGGGTCGATCGTCCGCAGCTTTCTGCCATCCGTCCGGTCGCCCCACGTAGGATGATAGGCATTGTCCAAATACATTTTCGTTGCCAACACGGTCAGCATCCCCGCCAGCAGCGGCAGAGTATCCGGCAGTACCGCCGCCAGCTGCTGCGGCGTCAGCCCCAGCATATGCCGGCAGTCATACAGCGCAAGCCCAAGCGCCGCCGCGTGCATAAACCCTAAAAACCACGCGTGTGTGGAGTATCCGGTGATGATCAGCCCATATGCCACCGCAAACGCTGCATACGCAATGCCGCACAGCAGCACATAGCGCGTGCTCAGTCCAAAATGGGCCATACGGACGGCATAATACACCGCCATCATCGCCACCGGCACCGCTGTCCGATACAGCCGGTCTTTTCCGTCCTTTAAAAGAATGAGCGCATACCACAGGCACGCGATCACCGGCAATACGATTTGAAACCACACCGTCGCTGCATCTGCGCCTTTCCCGCAGGAATATGCAATGCGGAGTATTGCCGCGCTCACCAGTGCCAGCGCCGCCAGCCAGATCAGAACATTCTTCCGGCTGACATAATACGAAACTTTTCTGTTCATGCTTTTATCATACCACATTCCCTCCCTGCTTGCCAACCCATAAACGGCACAAAAAATGCAGCGGCCTTGCCGCTGCATTTTTCGAGCGTGTCAAAAAAGTATTTTGACACGCTCTCAAACGCGAACCGCTGTGCTGGGTTCACGTTTGAAAAGGCTTGCGCCATGCTGCGCGCATAATTTTTGCGCCTTTGGCGCAAAAATTCCACACTTGCATGACGTAAAGTATTTTTGGCGACGTACACGCCGCCGCCGAACATGATCCGGACTTTTTTCGCGCCTGCGGGCGCGAACTCTGCGAGGCTTTTTTGACGATCTGAAAAAATGCAGCGGTCTTGCCGCTGCATTTTTCCGTACATACCAACGAGTTTTATTCCACCGTAACGCCGCGCTTGGCAAACTCCCGGACCATCAGCTCCAGATCCGGCTTGATGTTGATGGGCTCCCCCGCCGATTTGATGGCATTCGCCACGTCCTTCAGGCCATTGCCCGTCACAACGGAAACGACCGTTGCGTCATGCGGGATAAGCCCCTGCTCGCACGCTTTCTTGAGCGCCGCCGTGCCCGTCACGCCTGCCGGCTCGCCAAACACACCGCAGGTGCGGCCCAGCAGCTTCTGCGCCGCAAGGATCTCTTCATCCGTCACGTTCACCGCAATACCGTTCGATTCCCGAATGGCCATGAGCGCCTTGTCCGCGTTCCGCGGCACACCCACAGAAATGGAGTCGGCGATCGTGTTCTCCTCCATCGGCTGCCAGGGCGCATTTTCCTGAATGGCGCGGTTAATGGGATAGCAGCCCGTCGACTGCGCTGAGATGAGCCGCGGCAGCTTGTCGATAAACCCAATGGCATACAGGTCCTTCAGGCCCTTCCAGACGCCCGCGATCGTGCAGCCGTCGCCCACAGAAATGGCCAGATAGTCCGGCATTTCCCAGCCAAGCTGTTCGGCGATCTCCAGCGAAACGGTTTTCTTGCCCTCGGAAAGATAGGGGTTGATGGCCGCGTTGCGGTTGTACCAGCCCCACTTCTCAATGGCCTCGGCTGACATCTTGAACGTTTCCTCATAGTTTCCCTTGACGGAAATAACGTTCGCGCCAAAAATCATCAGCTGCGCCACCTTGCCCTTCGGTGCGCGCTCCGGCACAAAGATATACGTTTTCAGTCCGGCCGCCGCCGCATTGCCCGCCAAGCTGGAGGCCGCGTTGCCCGTAGACGAGCACGCAATGATCTTCGCGCCCGCCTCCTGCGCCTTTGCGACCGCCATGGCCGACGCGCGGTCCTTGAGCGAGGCTGTGGGGTTGATACCGTCGTCCTTCACCCACAGCTTCCGAATTCCCAGCTGCTCCGCCAGCCGCGGCTCCTCATACAGCGGCGACCAGCCCACGCGCAGCGGCGTATCGGGCGTCGTTTCCTCCACCGGCAGCAGCTCACGATAGCGCCACATGGTGGGATTCTTGCGGTTTTTCAGCGTTTCCTTCGTAAAATGTGCCTTAATATAATCGTAATCGTAGATAATATCCAAAATGCCGCCGCAGGAGCAGTTGGTCAGATTCGGAACGGCTTCATATTCCTTGCCGCACTTTACACAGCGCGCACATTTGACGTTTTTCAGCATACTTTTTCTCCTGTTCATAGAAACGCGGGGATGGGGCGAGCCCCACCCCCGCAATGTCGGTTGGAACGTAAAATTACAGTGTCTTGAGCAGACCCACCTCGTCGTTGAAGGCGTCGATGAGCGCGTCCAGATCCTTGGCCTGTGCGTGCACGGCATCCCACGTGTTCTTCGTGTCGTACCACTGCGCATTGAGGTCCTCAACAGACATGCCCTGCTGCTCGACCCAGGTGTAATACTTCAGGTTGTGTACGCGCTTGCGCTCCGGATAGGTCAGCTCCAGCATATTGTCGGTCTTGAGGCCGAGCATATGCAGGCTGTGATCCAGCTCGGCTGCCTGCGCCGTGTACGCGCCGTACATCTCGTTGAGTTCCTCCACGCGCGACTTGTACATCACGGCAGAGTCAGTGAGCACGGTGACGACCACGTCGTCCTCGGTCAGCTCATAGAACTTGGCCATCTTGATGCAGCACAGCACGTTGGCAATGCCGGAAATACCCATCCATGTGAACTTCTCGATCTGCTCATC
>CAKTXB010000178.1 GCA_934630555.1 uncultured Oscillospiraceae bacterium | reverse complement strand
GCAGCCCCACGGGGATCATGACACGGTACAGCTTCCGTTTGCGCAGCGACGGCGTATAGAGCGTGGCAGCCACAAGCGCGGCCGAGCCGATGACGTGCATACTGGGGAACACATTTGTGTTCGTATCAGCGGCGTAGATGCGCGCGGTGAGCCAAGTGGCGATATTCTGATCTGCAAACACAGCCGGACGCAGCTCCTGCCCGTTGGGGAAAGCCCAGTCGAACAGGATGACCGGGATAAAGCCGAGGGCGATAAATGTGACGTAGCGCTTAAAGTTTTCGGCATCCCAAAACGCGAGATAGGCTGTCATGAGAAACAGCAGCGGGTGCCACAGACAGTAGGGGAAGATGAACCACGCGCAGAAGGGGATCTTGTCATCCAGCCCGCAGTGCATGACGTAGTAGTCGGCCTGCACCTCGTGTTCCACGATCGCGAACAAAATCAGATAGATGACCCACCAGACCAGCATCCACAGATGACGGTAATTGTCTACCGTGCCGATGTGGGGGAGTTTATGCGTATTGCGCATAAAGGTATGAACGCCTCCCTGTTTGAATCGTATGAAGTATAGTACGATGAAACCGGGCGCTTGTCAACCGAAAATAGCGCGGACACAAAAAGTTTACACATTGCGCTGCGCGCGGAAAAAAAGGCGCTCCACGCGCTTATACAGCACAAAAGTCAGCGCTGATACGACCGCGCCCTTGAGCAGATTGAACGGTACAACAGCCAGCAGAACCAGCGTGGCAACACTGGTGATGTGCGGATTGACGGCAGCGGACATTTCCAGAATGGCCTCCATGGGCAGTCCATAGAGTTCGGCAAATTTGGGCAGCAGGTACAGGGCGTTAAACAGGCTGCCGAACACCGTGAGGCACAGCGTGCCGCAGAGCATGGAAATCCACGCACCGCGCTTGGTTTTATTGCGCTGATAAAGAATGGCGGCAGGGAGAATGAAAGCGCAGCCGACGACAAAGTTTGCGAAATCACCCACGAACGCCGTGCTCGTGCCCTTGAGCAGCAGTTTGAGAATGACCTTGAGCAGCTCACAGACTACGCCTGCCGTTGGGCCAAGGTAAAATGCGCAGATGAGCACCGGCACCTCGCTCAGGTCGAGCTTATAAAACGAGGGTGCGAAAAACAGCGGGATCTCCAGCAGCATGAGCACTGCGGCCAGCGCGGAAAACATGGCGATGAAGCTCACACGGTGCGCGGCGGACAGGCCGCGGCGGTTGTGCAGCTTATACTCAGCCAGACGTGCCAGCAGCACGATGGCGGCGGCGATGAGCAGGCTGAGCACCAAAAAGCCCAGATTTTTTTGCGCAGTTTGTAACAGTTCTGTCATATTTATCTCCTATACTGACACCAGCTGCAATTTTTGCCTGTGTGCAGAACGCAGCGCAAATGCAAAAAAAGACCTGAAAGCAATGCTTTCAGGCGCAGCGCGAGCGGCCGCGGAACGCGGCCTCGTCCTCTTCCATCCAGACTGTACTGTCGGTACCGGAATCACACCGGTTCAGCTTGCGCTCGCGGACTTTACCGCCGGTCGGGAATCACACCCTGCCCTGAAGACTATGTATTCAGTTGCCCGCATTATAGCACTGCGTTTGGTGGTTGTAAAGCAAAACTTTTCAGGCGGTGCTTGCTGTATCCATGGCTGCGGCGTCGCCGCTGACGGCGGCATCGTCCGCCTCCTCCGGCAGCGCGGCGGCTTCGGCTTCCGGTGCGATCACAGCGGTTTTGGCATCCGGCATGGCAAGACCGTGCATAACGCCGCCCTTTTCGGCTGCGCAGACGTCACCGCCAATGACGGAGTTCTTATAGATGAGCAATGTCGCAAAGTACTGACCGGGTGCACCGGGATGGTTCGTGATCTCATAGACGTAGCGCTTGACGGTTTTGCCGGCGTAGTCGTGCAGGTCAAAGCCTTGCGAGATCTGCAGATCATTGTAGCGCTCAAAGACATCGGAGGGGTCTGTTGGGATGCGGACCTCCTGCGTCTGGCTTGGCTCGCTTCCTACCTCCCAGCCGTAGGCGTTCAGGTAGGCGACACGGTCTTCATTGGTGCGGATGCTGCCGTTTGCGGGCGTGGGCGTTTCGTCTGGCTGCACGGGTGCATCGGATCTTCCAAGCAGCACGACGAGCAGCACGATGGCAGCGACCATCAGCAGCGCAATGGCCACGAGCTTGCCGCGCGGCACTTTGGCGGTGAAAATCACCATGGACATTCCTCCCAGTTTCAAATCGGTAGTACAACCTATTTTGGACAGGCGAAATTTATGACAGGAGGCTTTTGATGCAAAGACTCGATAAGATCCTCTCCGAGGCGGGCATTGCCTCCCGGCGGGAGCTGAAGGGGATATTAAAAGCCGGCCGCGTGCAGGTAAACGGCGTAACGGTCACGCGCGGAGAGGAAAAATTTGACGTGCAGACGGCGGCCATCACACTGGACGGCGCACCGGTTTTGCTGCGGCGAACGGTTATTTTGATGCTGCACAAGCCGGCGGGCTTTGTGACCTCTACGGACGAGCCGGGGGCACGGACGGTGATGGAGCTCATCCCGGAGGCCTGGCGCAGGCTTGGCGTGCTGCCGGTGGGGCGGCTGGACAAGGACACGGAGGGACTGCTGCTGTTTACAAACGACGGTCAGCTTGCCCACCGGCTCATCAGTCCGCGCAGCGCCGTGTGGAAAATCTATTATGCCGAGCATGAAGGGATAGCCGGCACAGACGACGCGGCGGCGTTTGAAGCGGGGCTGGTGCTGGGCGACGGTACGCAGTGCCTTCCGGCGAGATTACGACCCATTGCGGCCGGAAAAAGCTATGTGGAGGTGCAGGAGGGAAAATATCATCAGGTGCGCCGGATGCTGGCCGCACGCGGAATGCCGGTAACGTATTTAAAGCGTATCCGGCTCGGCCCGCTGGAGTTGGGCGAGCTTCCGCTTGGACAGGTGCGCGAGGTGTCGGTTCCGGAACTGGAAGGGGTGCTTTAGAAACCATTCTGTTGTGTTTTTGACGAAAAAATCGAAACACACTTTGGCCCAAATGACGAATCGCTGGTGAAATGGCACAAAAAACGACACGGATTTTAAAGGAAAATGTCAAATTACCCTTGCAATACTGCTGAAAACGTAGTATTATGTCAATGCTCATTTGTGTAAAAAGGCATTATGAAAAGGGGAGGCGTTTCCATGTCCAGCCGTATGTTCCAGAGTGTGATCGTCCAGATGAAGGAAGCGACAGACCGCGTGATCGGCGTCATTGACGCAGACAGCAATGTTGTTTCGTGCAGCGATACGTCCCTGATCGGCGAAAAATGGCCCGAGGCGGTGATCCGCCTGAACAGTACACCCGATTCCGTTGTGACGTATGACCACAAGACCTTCAAGCCGCTGGTGAACTGGAGCGCATATTTTGAATATGCCGTGTTTGCCGAAGGCGACGACGAGCTGGCGCACAGCCTGTGTATCATGGCTTATGTGGCCCTCAACGGCGCCAAGGTCTACTACGAAGAAAAGCACGACAAGGGCACATTTGTGAAGAACATCATCACGGACAACATCCTGCCCGGCGATATTTATATCCGCGCCAAGGAGCTGCACTTCGTCACCGACGTGCCGCGCGCGGTGTTCCTCATCCGGCAGGTCAGCCGCGCGGACATCGCGGCGGTGGACGTGATCGCGGGCATGTTCCCCGACCGGCAGCAGGACTTTGTGCTGAGCATCAACGAAAATGACATCGCGCTCGTCAAGCAGATCCTGCCGAACACCGAGCGCGAGGAGCTGGCGGCCATCGCCCGGCAGATCGAGGAAACGCTCAAATCCGAGCTGTTCATCAAAACGGTCATCGGCATCGGCACGGTCTCGAGCCATCTGCGCGAGCTTGCCGACGCGTATAAGGAAGCGCAGGTCGCCATTGAGGTGGGCAAGGTGTTCGACACCGAAAAGACCATCATCAATTACGAAAGCCTCGGCATCGGGCGGCTCATCTACCAGCTGCCGACCACGCTGTGCGAGATCTTCCTGTCGGAGG
>CAKTXB010000177.1 GCA_934630555.1 uncultured Oscillospiraceae bacterium | reverse complement strand
AGCCGCCCAGTGTAGATCGCGCCTCCGGCGCTCTCGAATGCACCCCCGCACCCCGGGGGATAATCCAAAAAGGGGGCGCCGCAGCGCCCCCTTGTGGCCGTTGGGGGATCGTCAAGGGGGCCATTCGGAAGGCCCCCTTGACCGCCTTTCTTTACACCGCCGGCGGCGCTTTCTTTCCCCGCGGGAAAGAAAGGGGGGCCGAGCCGCCCCCCTAGCAGGCACTGCCAGAAAAACCGTACAACCCTAAGGGTTGCAAAAAACAACAGGGCCCCGGGGCGAAGCCCCGTAAACCCCCATTGCAGGCACTGCAATCTAAACCGCACGACCTGTAAGGCCGCAAAAACAAGAGGCCCCGGGGCAACGCCCCGCACCTCCCCGGAATGCAAACCCCCGGGGGTTGCAAAATCGCCAGCCCACTGCAAGCAGCAGGCTGGCGTTTTGTTTTTCACTTTGCGTATTCGACTGCTTTCGTTTCGCGAATAACATTGACCTTGATCTGGCCGGGGTATTCGAGCTCCGACTCGATCTTGCGTGCCAGGTCGTGCGCAAGCAAAATCATATTGTCCTCGCTGACCTGCTCGGGCTTGACCATGATGCGCACCTCGCGGCCCGCCTGAATGGCGTAGGACTTCTCGACGCCGGGGAAGGAGCTGGCAAGCTCCTCGAGCTTCTGCAAACGGCGGATGTAGTTTTCCACATTCTCGCGCCGCGCACCGGGGCGTGCAGCAGAAACAGCGTCGGCTGCCTGCACCAGGCAGGCGATGACGGTCTGCGGTTCTACGTCGCCATGATGCGCCTCAATGGCGTTGATGACGACGGGATTTTCCTTGTACTTGCGGGCCAGTTCCACACCCAGCTGGATGTGGCTGCCCTCCATCTCGTGGTCCACGGACTTGCCAAGGTCATGCAGCAGACCCGCGCGCTTTGCAAGCGCCACGTCCTCACCCAGCTCTGCGGCGAGCAGCCCCGCGATATGCGCGACCTCGATGGAATGGTTCAGTACGTTCTGGCCATACGACGTGCGGTATTTCTGACGGCCCAGCAGCTTGACCAGCTCGGGGTGCAGATTATGGATGCCCGTTTCAAACGTGGCGCGCTCGCCCTCGGCCTTGATGGTATGCTCGACCTCGCGGCGGGCCTTTTCCACCATGTCCTCAATGCGTGTGGGATGAATACGTCCATCGGCGATGAGCTTCTCCAGCGCCAGCCGCGCGATCTCACGGCGGATGGGGTCAAACGAGGAAACAGTGATCGCCTCGGGGGTATCGTCGATGATGAGATCAACACCGGTGATGGTTTCCAGCGTCCGAATGTTGCGGCCCTCACGGCCGATGATGCGGCCCTTCATTTCATCGTTGGGCAGCGGCACAACGGAAACTGTCGTTTCCGCGGCGTGGTCTGCGGCACAGCGCTGAATGGCCGTGGCAAGAATTTCGCGGGCGCGCTGGTCCGCCTCGTCCTTCAGCTGTGTTTCAACTTCCTTGATCTTCATGGCCGTTTCATGCCGGATCTCGGATTCCACGTCCTTGAGCAGCTGTATTTTGGCTTCTTCCTGTGTCAGACCAGAGATCTTTTCCAGCATCTCCAGCTGGCCGCGCTTGATGGAGGCGACTTCTTCCTCCTGCTTCTGCACATTGGCCAGACGGCGATTCAGTTCTTCCTCTTTCTTTTCGTGCGCGTCAATTTTCTTGTCCAGCGTTTCTTCACGCTGCTGGATGCGCCGCTCCTGCTTTTGTACTTCGTTGCGGCGGTCCTTCAGTTCTCGTTCGTTTTCGGTACGCGATTTATGGATCTCTTCTTTTGCCTCGACCAGCATTTCGCGCTTCTTATTTTCGCCGCCCTTAATGGCTTCGTTGATAATGCGCTTTGCTTCTTCCTCCGCGCTGCCGATCTCTTTTTCCGCCACGTTTTTGCGATACGCCACGCCGACAAAGAAAAAGATCAGACCGCCCAGCACGAATCCTGCGATGCACAAGATGAGCGTCAGCATATTAAATTCCATAAATTACGGACACACCTCCCTTTCATTGGTATTGGGTAGCGCCGGCTGCGCGCGATCCGCCCGCGCCGGCAACCTTGAATCAGTCAAGCCGCGCAGGCATCCCCATAGCCTGCGGCGGTCATACAAATCCTACCCTACATTGTACTGTTGGAAGCGAGGTGTGTCAAGCAAAATTGTGCGATCTGCCGTTATGCCGCCTGCGGCAGCCGGTGCGTTACAGCACAGCACAGCGCGCTGCCCGCGGCGATCTTCAGCATATCGCCCGGCAGATAGATGAGCATCCCGTTTTTAAGGACCTGCCAGAATGTCAGCCCCTTCCCCATATACACATTTGCAATGAGCGCCATATACGGCACGCCGATGGCATACAATACTGCAAGCCCCGCCAGCATGGCCAGCGCCGAGCGCCGGAACGTCAGCGGCTGCTTTGCAAGGCTGCCAATGACCCACGCCGACGGAATGAGCCCCAGCAAAAAGCCGAACGTCGGCTGCAATACATACGAAAAACCGCCGCCCATTGCAAAAATCGGCACACCGACCAGCCCCAGCAGCACATACACCGCCTGCGACAGCGCGCCATACTTGCGCCCCAGCAGCACGCCGGCCATGGCCGTAAAGAAGAATTGCAGCGTAATGGCTGACAGCGGGAACGGGATCTTCAAAAATGCGCCAATGGCCGTCAGCGCGGCAAACAGGGCCGTCAAGATCAAGGTACGTGTTTTCATTGGTCCCTCCTGATTGTAAACCTTAAAATTTTTCTTGTGGTTTACAATCGAGAGTATAGCAGAGTATAATACAATTATCAAGAAATATTTTCGGAGTTTGCCATGACCACAAAAGATCAGGTATTACAGCTTTTGCGGCAGGCGCAGGGCGACCTGTCCGGCGAGCAGCTCAGCCAGCAGCTGGGGCTTTCCCGCGCGGCGGTGTGGAAAGCCGTGCGCAGCCTGCGCGCCGAAGGCTATGCGATCACTGCCACCACAAACCGCGGCTACCGCCTCACGGCGCAGCCGGACGTGCTCACGCAGGAGCGTGTGTGCGCGTTTCTCGGCGCGCATCCGTGGAGCGCGCACGTGAACGTCTGTCAAAGCGTCGATTCCACGAACCGCATGGCCCGCCAGCTGGCCGCTCAGGGTGCGCCCGCCGGTACCAGCGTCATTGCCGACCGCCAGACCGCCGGCCGCGGCCGCCGTGGCCGCAGCTTCTACTCCCCCGCCGGCGAGGGGCTTTATTTGAGCGTGGTCCTGCGCCCGCACGCGCTGCCGGAGCAGATCATGAACCTGACGGCGCTCGTCGCCGTCGCCGCTGCCGACGCCATTGAAGAGGTCTGCGGCGCGCGTCCCGGTATCAAGTGGACGAACGACCTTGTGTTCGGCACAAAAAAACTCGTGGGCATCCTCACGGAGCTGTCCGTCATCGCCGAAACGCGCGAGGTAGAGTACGTCGTAGTCGGCATCGGCATCAACTGCGCGCAAACGCAGTTTCCGGAAGCGTTACAGGACATCGCCACCTCCATCACCCTGCAAACCGGCCGCCGGATCGCCCGCAGTCAACTTGCCGCCGCACTTTTGCGCCAGCTGGCGCGCATGAATGCGCAGCTTCCCGGCCCGTGTGAAGAGCAGATGGCGCGCTTTGCCGCGCAGTGCGTCACCGTGGGCAAGCGCGTGCGGCTCGTGCGCGGCGATACCGCCTGCGAGGCCTTTGCCGAGGCTGTCACGCCAAGCGGCGCGCTGCGCGTTCGCTATGATGACGGCGCAACTGAGGATGTCGCCTCCGGCGAGGTGTCCGTGCGGGGCATGTATGGCTACGCGTAGGGGTTTTCGGTTGGCACCGAATGTGCCTCCGGCGGATTTTCCGAAGTCGGCAGGCTAGCGCCCGTCACCGCTTTTTGCTGGCCGCACCTGCGGTGCGGGGGCACCGGTTTTGCCCCGGTGGCCGCGCCACCGCAACCGTGCCTCCGGCGATTTTTGCCGAAATCGGCAGGTTGGCGCTTGCCCACCGTTTTTGCCTCAGTGTTTGCAACACCGCAACCG
>CAKTXB010000176.1 GCA_934630555.1 uncultured Oscillospiraceae bacterium | reverse complement strand
GACGAATGCTGGCGAGGCCGCCGAGCATCTGTTCGGCGCTCATCTGGTGGGAGAGGAAGTTGCCGAGGGAGTAGAACACCGGCATTTGCCGGCCGTCGGCGCGGGCGATAGACTCCAGCGGCTGGAGGACGTGCGGATGCGCGCCGATGACGGCGTCAACGTTGAGCGAGGCGAACAGAGCGGCCCAATCGCGCTGGGTCTGGTCAGGGGTGAAGGACCCTTCCTCGCCCCAGTGGACGAACACAACGACGAAGTCGGCCTGCTGGCGCGCGGACCGGACATCGGCGGTGACTTTATCGCGATCCAGTATATCGACCATCCAGCGGTTTGCGGGCAGCTCGTAGTTAAGACCATAGGTGTAATTGAGCAGCGCGACGCGCAGACCGTTCTTTTCGACGACGCGGAGCGTTTGGGCGTCGGCTTCGGTGTCGTGGATGCCGAGCATGGTGACGTCGGGATGCCGGGTGCGCCAGAAGCTGACGGAGTCGAGAATGCCGGTGTCGCCCTTGTCGTAGCAGTGGTTCGTGGCGTGGGTGACGATGTTGAAGCCGGCGGCGGCGACGGCGTCACCCACGGCCTCGGGCGAGCCGAAGCGGGGGTAGTTGTCGTAGAGCGCCGGGTCGTGGACGAGGATCGTTTCCTGATTGATGCAGGCAAGGTCATAGGCGGCGGCGACGGGGGCGATGTCCTGATAGAACGGGGTGAAGTCGTAGCTGCCGTCGGGCAGCTGGGCCGACCAGTAGACGGTGTTGTGGATGAGGTTATCACCGACGGCCATGAGGGTGAGCGACTGCACGGCGGGGGCTTCGGCGGGAGCGCTCTCCCCTGCCGCGTCGGGCTCGCCGGGTGCGTCAGACGGGCCAATGATCTCGGGGGCGAGGTCGCGCGTGGGCGGCGGCGCGGGGGCTTCGGCGGGCGCGGAGGCTTCGGCGGCGGTGGGCTCCAGCTCGGCGGACGGCATGGAAGGGCCTTCGTGCGTGAGCGCCCAGACGGCGCCGGCGAGGACGGCGAGGGCCAGAATGGCGCAAAGCACCCAGAGCGCAGGCTTGCGCAGCGGGTGCTTCTGTTTTTTTGCTTCAAAACGTCCGGGCATGGGTCATTCCTCCTCCGTTTGGCCGGTGGGGCTGGGGGCGATGTACCAGTCGATGTGATCGGCGGGGCTGGCGACAACGCCGCGGGTGGTGTAGAGCGCGTTGACCTTGAAGAGCACGGGGGTGAGGTAGCCGCGCTCACACAGGCGCTTGTGGAGACTGTAGGCGTTGCCGCTGTTGGTGAGGGCCAGCTCACAGAGGTTCAGCATGGTGGGATCGGCAAGGCTGCCGTAGTTCAGCGCGCCGTAGATGGAGAAGAACGGCGTGAGGTCGAAGTTGGACGACAGGCGGACCTCGCCGTAGTAGAGGTCGAAATCGCCGTAGAGCAGGGCCTGCCGGAATTCGTCTGTTTCAAGCGTTTCGAGCGTGAGGCGGAAGCCGAGCGAATTGAGCGTGTCAACGATGAACTGGGCCGCCTGCACGCGCTGGTAGCTGCTGGAGCAGACGATCATTTTGCCTTCGACCGGTACGGCATAGCCGAGGGAGGCAACGTAGAGATCAAGGACGCCGTCGCCGTCCATATCCTCGACGCTGGCGCTTTCAAGTTTGGCGGCGAAGTCGGAGAGGTCGTAGTCAAAGCTGTTGGCAAGACGCACGTCGTATTGCTCAGCCAGCGGAGAGGCCGGGAGCGTGGACGGGAGGGCGAAGCCGTTTGCATAGTTCGTGACGATGGCGGCGCGGTCAACGGCGTAGGTGATGGCGGAGCGGAGGCCATAGTTGGAAAAGACCTTGCTGCCGATGTTGTAGCCGATGTACTGCATGATGCTGGTGTTGGCCGTCCAAAGCTCATAGTCGTTGTGGAAGCTGGCGTAGGCCGAGGAGTTGGGGTCGGTGAGGACGAGGTTCACGTTGGCGTACTCGAACTGGTCGCGCGCGTCAACGGTGGTGTCAACGGCGTGGAGGGTGATGTAGGGTACGTCGGTGAGGGCGGTCTGCTGCCACCAGCCGGAAAAGCGCGACAGGCGCGCGGCGGAGGTATATTCATACGGGCCGGTGCCGGGCGGCACGGGCGAATCGCCGGTGTTTTCGGGAATGATGGGGATGTCCAGCAGCAGCGGCAGGCACTCATAGCTCACGAGCGTGGTGAGGACGAGGGTGCGGTCATCGCTTGCGGTGATGGAGGACACGTTGCGCAGGCGGTCGCCATAGTAATTGGAGCCCATGGCGGCGCGGAGGGAGTAGGCCGCGTCCTGCGCGCGGAGCGTGCGGCCGTTGTGGAACTGCACGCCGGAGCGGAGGGTGACGGTGGTGGTCATGCCGTCGGAGGAAACGGACCAGCTTTCGGCCAGCACCGGCCGGGCCGTGAAGGTATTCGTGACGGCGAAGAGCGGCTCATAGACAAACGACAAAAGGGCCCGGTTATTGAGGCTGGTGCAGTTGTAGGGATGCAGGCCGAACTGGGTCTGATAGGCAAGGCCGAAGGTGGTGACCGCTTCTTTGGTCTGCATGGCGACGGGGAGCGTTTGCTCGGGGGCTTCGTCGGCGGTCTGCGTGTCGGCGGGTCCTTCGCCGGAGGTGAAGATGTCGCGGATGCTTTGTATTTGTGCGGCGCAGCCGGTGAGCATGGCGCAAAGCAGCGCCAGCGCGAGCAGCAGCGCAAGGGGTTTTTTCATAGCGCTTCCTCCTGCGGGAGCATGATGACGGCGGCAAGGGAGCCGCGGCGGACGTCGGCAGCGCGGTGCGACCAGAAGCGCTCCGGCTGGCATTTGGTGCAGTCGGGGCTGACGTCGATGGCTGTGACGCCGGCGGTTTGGAGCCAGAGAGCGCACAGGCCCTTGTTATCGACAAAGAATTTGGCGCCGCGGCGGGTGATGTAGGGGTCGGCCGCCGCGCCGAGGGCGGCGCGCATGGCGCCTGGCACGTCCTCATCCGTTTCAAAGCAGCACGGGCCGATGGACGGGCCGAGGGCGGCGCGGATGTTTTGGGGGTCGCAGCCGTAGAGACGCCGCAGCTGTTCGACGGCGCGGGCGGCGATGCCCTGCGCGGTGCCGCGCCAGCCGGAATGGACGGCGGCGACGGCGCGGGCGACGGGGTCATAGAGCAGGACGGGCGTGCAGTCGGCGGCAAAGCAGACGAGGGCCACGCCCGGAACGTTTGTGACAAGACCGTCGCAGACATCCGTCTGCTCCCGGTCAAGGCCCGTGCCGCAGTCGGCGCGGGCAACGGGGCGGACGATGGCGGTGTGCTGCTGTTTGGTGAAAACGGTCTGCGCCGGGGAAAAGCCCACGGCGCGGCCCAAAATGGCGTAGTTTTCCCGGACGTTTTCGGGCGTGTCGTCCCGGTGCGTGCCGAGGTTGAGGCTGGAAAGAAAGCCGGTGCTCACGCCGCCATAGCGGGTGGAAAAGCAGTGGATGCTGCCGGCGAGCGTGTCGGCGGTGAGATATTCCAGATCGTCCGTGCGGATGGTGTGAAACATGGCGGCTCCTCCCGGCTCAGGCAGAATGTATGGTCACTGGGTGCTGCCGGCGGCAAGGTCCTTGTCGCGGCAGCATTTTTTGTACTTTTTGCCGCTGCCGCACGGGCAGGGATCGTTGGGGCCGACCTTGATCTTTTTCACGACCGGCTGGCGGCGAAGGGTCTTATCGCCGCCGGCGCCCTCCCCTGTTACCCTGGCCACGCGCTGGCGCTTGACCTCCTCGTTCGTTTTGAGGCGGAAGGTGAACAGGCGCTTGACGATCTCTTCCTTGATGGCGTCGGTCATGGCCTCGAACATCTCGAAGCCCTCGCGCTTATACTCCACGACGGGGTCGGTCTGCGCGTAGGCGCGCAGGCGGATGCCCTGCCGGAGATCGTCCATGGCGTCGATGTGGTCCATCCAGTATTCATCGACGACGCGGAGGGTGATGATGCGCTCGACCTCACGCATGACGGCTTCACCGTACTGCTCCTCGCGCTTTTCGTAGGTGCGGGCGAGAAGGCCGCGGAGCTGGCCTGCAAGCTCGTCGCGCG